>JALTHV010000272.1 GCA_027004315.1 Deltaproteobacteria bacterium | reverse complement strand
GTGCTAACTTATAGATATTAAAGACAAAAATATGAGGGCATGTTATATTTCCTGCAGAGATAGTGCCTCATCGCAACCTACAGAAGCGTAAGATCAGAGGCCATCTTCTACCAGGATGTAGGGGAGTAGCTCTGCCACTAAAGGGAAAATAGTAGCGAATACTTGGCTGACATAGTGCTAGAAGGCAAGGTGTTGATCGAGTTCAAGGTGGCAGACCAGTTGGCAAGAGTACATGAAAGCAACGTAACCGTTCACACCCCCCTGTTGCAACCATCCATGTCTCCCGGCCAGCGGTAGCATTTTGAAGGGTTTCAGTGCGGATTAATACGCAGAGGCCCTGATCTTGTGCATCAGGCGATGCTCCTGAAACCCTTCAAAAGGCTACCGCTGGCCGGAGGGAATGTGAACGGTTATATTTTTTCTTCTGACTTGAGTAGTTTAAAGCAGATGGCATCTACAAGCGCCTGCCAACTGGCCTCAATGATGTCATAGGAGAGTCCGACTGTGCCCCACTTGTTATGTTGATCCTTCGATTCTATTAATACCCGGACCTTGGCCCCTGTTCCTGGACTTCCTGGGAGTACGCGGACCTTATAGTCCTGGAGTGTCATCTCTTTGAGCTGTGGATAGAATTTTTCCAGGGCCTTTCTTATGGCGTTGTCTAAGGCGTTTACTGGCCCATTGCCTACTGCGGCCGTATGCTCCACATGACCACCCACATGCAGCATAATAGTAGCCTCTGACTGTGTGGGTCCATCGTCTTTAGACTTTTGGTCTATGACCCTGAAGCCAATGAGATCAAAATATTTACAGGAGATACCAAGGGCCTTTCTCATGAGCAGCTCAAAGGATGCCTCGGCACCCTCAAACTGGAAGCCCTGGGCCTCAAGTTCCTTGAGCTGGGCCACAATGTCCATAACGGCAGGGTCATGGCCTTCCAGGTTGAGGCCAAATTGCCTGGCCTTGGCAAGGATGCTGCTTTTCCCGGCGAGGTCTGAGAGCAGGATGCGCCGTATATTGCCAACGAGTTCGGGCCTTATGTGCTCATAGGTCTCTGGATTGCGCTGGATGGCATTGACATGGATACCCCCCTTGTGGGCAAAGGCACTGGCGCCTACATAGGGTTGGTACTTGTTATGAGACAGGTTTGCAATTTCACTGATAAACCTGGATATACTGGTGAGCCTTGTGAGATTTTTCCCTGCTGTGCACTGATATCCCATTTTGAACACAAGATCCGGGATTACAGAACATAGATTGGCGTTTCCGCACCTCTCGCCAAAACCGTTCATGGTGCCCTGGACCTGGGTCACTCCGGCCCTGACGGCTGACAGGGAGTTTGCCACCGCAACCCCTGCATCGTCATGACAGTGGATACCAAGCCGCACTCCTTCTCCCAGTGTCTTCCGGACACCCTTGATGATCTCTGTCAGTTCATAGGGGAGGGTACCACCATTGGTATCACATAACACAAGGACCTCTGCCCCCCCGGCCGATGCCCGGCGCAGGGTCTCAAGGGCATAGTCTGGGTCGGCCTTATACCCATCAAAAAAGTGCTCTGCGTCGTAAAATAGTGTCTGGACCCTGGACCTCAGCCAGGAGAGTGAATCCTCTATCAGCTCCAGGTTTCTCTCAGGGGAGATCCTCAAGACGTCTCTTACATGTATACCCCATGTCTTTCCAAATATGGTGACAACAGGGGTACGGGCTGCCACTAGTGCCCTGAGGTTTGGGTCCTCGTGGGCAGGATATCTGGCATGATGGGTACTGCCAAAGGCAGCTATCCTGCTGTGGCTAAGGGAATAGTTCCGGATCTCGTGAAAGAATTGATCATCTCTGGGATTGGCCCCTGGCCAGCCCCCTTCAATATAATCTATGCCGAGTTCATCCAGCTTCAGGGCTATGCGGACTTTGTCCTCAACAGAGAGATTGAAGTCTTCAGACTGGGTCCCGTCTCTGAGGGTGGTATCGTATAACTCAAGGTCTCTGCCAGTGTCCATTTTTGGTCCTAATGTAACCATTTACATCCCCCCCGGCCGAAGACGTGAACAGTTACGTCCTAATCTGCTGCCCCCTTACTCAGGCCAAACCCATCGTGTAGGGCACGTACGGCCAGTTCTGTGTATTTCTCTTCTATAATGCAGGATATCTTGATCTCAGAGGTGCTGATCATCAGGATATTGATGCCATGTCTGGCCAGGATATCGAACATCTTGCTGGCTACACCGGAATGATCTCTCATCCCCACACCCACTATAGAGACCTTGGCAATGTCCTTGTCTCCGGCTACCTGCTCAGCCCCAATCTCTCTGGCCACCTTTTTTACTATCTCCATGGCCTCTTCATGGTTTCTCCTGGGGACGGTGAAGGTCATGTCAGTGAGATCGCCGGCCCTCGTGTTCTGGATAATCATGTCAACCACGATATTTGCATCCGTGATGGGATTGAATATGCTGGCAGCTATCCCTGGCCTGTCAGGGACTTTGGTGATAGTTATACGTGCATCATTCCTGCTGTAGGTAACACCAGAAACCAATACCTCTTCCATTGTTTCATCCTCTGCCACTACATAGGTGCCTGGATTGTCAGTAAGGCTGGATCTCACATGGAGCGGCATACCGTATCGCATGGCAAATTCCACGGATCGGATCTCCAGTACCTTTGCACCAAGACTGGCCATCTCCATCATCTCATCATAAGAGATCCTGTCTATCTTCCTGGCCGTAGAACATATATGGGGATCTGTAGTATAGACCCCATCCACATCTGTATATATCTCACAGAGGTCTGCATGGAGGACTACTGCCACGGCTACTGCAGTTGTGTCTGAGCCTCCCCTCCCAAGGGTAGTGATATCACCATCAGGGCTGATTCCCTGGAATCCTGCCACAACGGGGATCTGCCCTGAGTCGAGGACATCTCTGAGTCTCTTAGTGGATATATCATGGATCCTGGCCCTCCCATGGACTGGATCGGTCTCGATCGGGACCTGATGGCCCAAAAAAGACATGGCCTTAAAGCCCCTTTCCCTGAGCGCCATGGCAAAGAGAGAGATAGTTGTCTGCTCTCCAGTGGATAACAGGACATCGAGTTCCCTGGGGTCTGGTATGGGCTGCACCTGGCCTGCCAGATCAATCAGCCTATCGGTTTCTCCTGCCATGGCAGAGAGGACCACTACCACATCTGTATCCTGCTTTTTGCTGGCGATCACACGATCTGCAACCTTTTTGATCCGATCACAGTTGGCCACCGAGACGCCGCCATACTTCTGGACTATCAGCGCCATTGCTAGTCTTCCTTATGATCCCCAACCCAGATAGGGTCCTGGCCAAAACGGTGGATCCACCACTCAGCATCAGTCATGCCCATCTCATTTGGACTGAGTTCGATTTTGTAAGTATCTACATAATCTATGAGCGTCCTGTAGGCCATGTTGAGTTGTGCCATCTCTCCTGAGGTATCTGTACCAGGGTTTTTGTCCGGATGGAGGTCCCTGCAGCAACGCCTATATGCCTTCAGTATTTCGATCCTTGTCACCTCTTCTGGAAGCCCGAGGAATTTCCTGGCATGCTCTATAGCTTTCCACCTGGTATCCTTCATCTTTTCCCTTATTATTGTAAGTTTTCAATAAGTCCTGGCAACTTCGATGTAACCGATCACAGGGTACTTCTTTTCCCAACATGCTCTCGCCCCTTGTTTTCTAAGGTTTTTGCAGCACGGGACCCTCCCCGTTCTCCTCCGCTGCGCTCCGGAGCCGGGGTCTCCCATGCTGCAAAAACCAAGAAAACTACAGGACTAACGCAAATCGTTTCTAAAAGAAGCACCCTGTGATTGGGTAAACGTTCACACCCCCTCCTGTTGAACCGTCCACGTCCCCGGCCAGCGGTAGCATTTTGAAGGGTTTCAGTGCGGATTAATAGGCAGAGTGCCCTGATCTTGTGCATCAAGCGATGCTTCTGAAACCCTTCAAAAGGCTACCGCTGGCCGGGGGGAATGTGAACAGTTACGTGATCGGTTACTAAAAATGATGCCTCCACTTATTGAGAAGTTATTTGTTATTCCTCTAACCCACCAAATTCTTCAGTCACTTTGTAGACCTGGTCTTCACGGTAAGGCAATGATTCCTTTATATATTCAGGGATCTCGCCATAGCGGGCCTCGAATTCCTCCAGATACTCTCTCCTGCCCCGGAGAAAGTCCTTTAACTTCTTGACAAGGATTTCCTTATCAGGGAAGAGAAAATGTGCCCTGGCAAGCTCCAGGTTGGCACGGTCGCACTTTATCGGGAAGTGATAGCCCAAGAGGTCTGGATCAGAACTGAACCGCAGCTCTATGCGCGTGAGGTCATTGTAGATAGCCAGGGACTGGCGTAGGCTCACATCCCTATCGTTCTGCCCGATGGTCCCGGTATTGGATAGGTAGCACTTTATGCGATTTCTCTTGATAATGTCATAGAAGATCATGGCGTGTTCAAGCCGGTTCCCAGATACAAAGGGATCGAGGAAAAAGACCCTCTTAAACTTCCCTGCCTCCTCTGGATTGCCCCCGGAACTCTCAATCGACTCACCATAGATAAACTGCATGGCGGCCTGCTCAGGGGTCAGCTTATTTATGACATTGATCATCGGATTCCTTGTAAGGATGATGATGTAATCCAGTCTGTCTGCCCTCAAAGACGGGCTTGCTATCTCAAGGTTTTCCCTTGAGATGACAGCCCTGCCATTTGCAGTCTTCGCGGTGCTTTTGAAGTCAGGTATATATGGATATTTGCTGATGGCGACATTCTCCAGGAAGGCATCACGGGACTCTGCAGCACGGAGTATTTCAGGCTGCCTCTCATCCAGTCCCTCGGTCTTTACATAGAGTCCGCCCACCTCAAAGGCCCTGTAGCTCCCGTCATAGCCCAGGGTACCGCCATCATCACCTATCATCTCGGAGTTCTCTCCAGGGAGCTTGGCGAATTTCCTGCAGAGTGTAGTGGTCTTCCCCGTAGCGGTAAGGCCTGATACACCCGCGACTACCTCCTTGAGTTCCGGCCTCTCACTTTCAAGGTCATATATCCAGAGCCGATCCCTCCTGGCACCTGCATGTAGAAATATGCCTGTCTTGTCAATAGATTTTATTCTCCAGTCCTCAAATTGGAATACCCCTTTTTTGCCTTCGCCGAGGTACGTACTATTTCTGCATATCTTTACCTGATCGCCCCTCTTTTCTCCCATCCAGAGCCTTATAGTTATGTCCTTATCAGTAAGCTTTTTGTGTTTGTTGTTTTCAAACGACTCATCTGTAAAGAAAATAATAGTGTATGTGGGGTCTTCCACTACCCTGGCAGCCGGATAGTCCAGCAGGAGCTTCAGGCCATAGGCGAGTTGGGCATAGACCTCAGGGATCAAGAATCGGGCCGTGATCCCATCCCGGCCGTCTCCCACTATGGTATCCAGGGATATGACCTGTTCCCTGCTCAGATACTCTACTGCCTCTAAGGCCAGTTGCTCTTCCTCTTCCCCAAAGGGGTGATCAATATTATTAGTGGTGTGAGGAGCTGCACGGGACATGGGTTCAGAGTCTGCCGCCACTGAGCCTATCTGCGTCTGGATTACCCCTTCCTGTCTCACAGCAAGTTCCTTAAATTTATCAAGGGTGAGACCTTCTATAAGCCGGCCCTCTTTCTTTGCATCTCTGTAAATCTTGATAGCTGCCTGCTTAAAATAATTTTCCATATTGACTCCCTGTATTTTTAATTAGGGCCTATATAATCCCAGGCCGTTATGACACAGATAGACTTTCGGCGTCCCTCGGACTCTGTGGCTAATAACGATCTTTTTTGTATTCTCTGTGCCCGGTGCTAACCTATGTGTCTGCCTTACAAACAGATGGATGATAATCTATGCACTCCAGTAAATCGTATGTTACAATATTTATATTAGCTTTGCCAATATATATGGCCATGAATCTGCCAACTTTTTTCAAGATACCCCACCTGCCCCGGTGTTTCAATTTCCTGTCTCACAATCCATTGTGGCAGGATCATCCCTGGTTACAGCACAGCACATTTCTGATATGGCTTCTGGTCTTTTTTCTTGACCTCACCTTTATCTCAAGGGCCTGTGCCCTCCGTGTCTTTACCCTTAAAAAAGGACAGACTGTCTATGGCACACTGAAATCTATAAAGGTGGGACACGGCTGCACCCTACTCGACATAGCCAGGGAGCATGATCTTGGATACAATCAGATAACGGCAGCAAACCCGGATATAGACCCCTGGGTGCCTCCTGAAGGTACCACGGTATTAGTGCCCACCATGTTTGTCCTGCCCATGGAACGTCTGCCGGCAGGGATAGTAGTAAATCTTGCAGAGATGCGTCTGTATTACTTCAAGACCACAGGAAAAGGCCCATCCCGCTTCTGGACCTGCCCTGTAGGGGTCGGGAAAGAAGGATACTCCACAAAACTCAGCATATACACAGTACTCAGTAAGGCCAAGGACCCGGTATGGGTAGTGCCGCCTTCTGTAAGAAAGGAAGAGACTGACTTACCTCCCTATGTACCTCCAGGGCCAGACAATCCTCTGGGGAAATATATCCTGCGCTTTTCCAGGCTATCATACGGAATCCACGGCACAAACCGGCCATGGGGAGTAGGACGCAGGGTCAGCCATGGATGCATAAGGCTCTATTCTGAAGACATAGCCTCCTTATTTCCGTTAGTGCCAGTTGGTACATTAATCCGGATTACCTATGAGCCAATAAAGGTCGGATGGACAGACGGCAAATGTTGGTTACAGGTATATAAAGATTACGAAAATAAAATAGATAATCCCCTGGCAAAAGTCCTTTCCGGTATCTCTGCCTGCGAGCAGTCGATAGGACCACTAAAGATAAATTTTAAAAAGATCAGCGAGGCCCTGAAAAAACAGACCGGCATTCCAGTACCTGTGGCATGTACAGCCAGTAAGTAAAAAAATGTCCTCTATTTAAGGAGACTCTTTTCAAATATCCTTTCTGTCTTTTTGGCCGTGGTCTCAGCGCGGTTGGCTGCCTCTGTAGCCCTATTTGTCGCTGCATCAGCGCGGTCGGCTGCCTTAGCTGCTGCAGCCGCTGCCTCATCGGCCTTCTGAGCAGATAATTGTAGATGAGAGGCCAGATTTTCCAGGCGTTGGGCAGCAGCTTCTGCCCTGACAGCGGCTGCCTTCGACTCTTCCGCTGCCTTTATACTCTGTTTCATGAGGTGTTTATCTTTTTTACTGGGACCGCAGCCAGATAAAGCAAAAAGACTGAATGCCAAAAACAGACTCAAGATTATAGTCAAAAATGCAGGTTTACTTCTAGGGATTTTGTGTGCCATGGCCTTTCCTCACAGATCTATTTTGTAACTTCTCAATAAGTGGAGGCATCATTTTTGGTAACCGATCATATTCCCCCCGGCCAGCGGTAGCTTTTTTCAGGGTTTCAGGAGCATCGCTTGATGCACAAGATCAGGGTACTGCCCATTAATTCGCACTGAAACCCTGAAAAAAGTTACCGCTGGCCGGAGACGCGAACGGTTACGCCAGGACTTATTGAGAAGTTACTCTATTTTTTATATGCATCAGATATGTCTAATATAATGTGATCCCTGCGTCTGCCAACTATATCTAAATTATAACAGAATAAGTTGCCAGGAGGCAAGTGTTAAGATTATAATATCGCTTATTTTCTTTAAAATTAGAGAGTTAGCATAATCTCTGATAATTTCTCAATAAGTTGGGGCAATACAGCGTCCCCCCTCACCAAAACCCTCTCCCCCAGGGGAGAGGGCAGGGTGAGGGGGGTGCTTCTTTTGGAAACGATTTGCGTTAGCCCTGTAGTTTTCTTGGTTTTTGCAGCATTGGAAACCCTGGCTCCGGAGCGCAGTAACTGTTCATGTCTCCGGCCGGGGGAATGTGAACGGCTCTGGAGCGCAGCGGAGGAGAACAGGGAGGGTCCTATGCTGCAAAAACCTTAGAAAACAAGGGGCGAGAGCATGTTGGAAAAAGAAGCACCCTGTGATCGGTTACATCGAAGCTGCCAGGACTTATTGAGAACTTACAATCTCTGTAACTTTCAATAAGTAGGAGCTGATATAATGGATTACATTTCTTTGGTCTCTATCTTCATTGCTGGAACTATCTTCGGAGGTGGAATATCTTGGGCCTTGCTCCGTGTAAGGATCCGGCAGGCAGGATTAGAGATGGAATCTGAACAGGCCATCTCTGCTGAAAGGCTCCGCACAAGGGAGCAGCAGATAAAGGACCTGGGATCTACACTCCAAGAGACCCGTGATGAGATAGAGAGACTCCGGGGACAGTTTCAGGCTGAGTCTGAGAGACGTTCGGCTGCTGAGGAGAAAAATTCCCGTATCCCTGAGCTAAGGGAATTATTGAAGGCTAAAGATCGCCAAATTTCTGAACTCCAGGGAGAAAATACCCAACTCAAGACGCAGATATCGGAATTAGAGACCCGGATTGTAGATGAACGTAAGGCGATCCAGGAAAAATTGGATCTCTTGGATAACGCCAGGACATGCCTGACCGATGCATTTAAGGCCCTTTCTGCCGAGGCCCTTGAGGGCAATAGCCAGTCATTTCTTGAGCTTGCAAAGTCCTCTCTGGAAAAATTCCAGGCCGAGGCCAAAGGTGATTTGAAAGAGCGGCAAAAGGCAGTAGAGGGCCTGGTCTCTCCCATCAGAGAATCTCTATCAAGAGTTGATTATCAGATACAGGAGATAGAAAAGGCACGTAGAGAGGCCTATGGTGGTCTGCATGAGCAGGTAAAATCCCTGATAGCCACTCAGGAGAAACTCCATTCAGAGGCAGAAAATCTGGTCAGGGCATTGCGCGTCCCCTCGGTACGCGGTCGTTGGGGAGAGATCCAGCTCAAGAGGGTCATCGAGATCGCCGGCATGTTGCCTTACTGTGACTTTGTTGAACAAAAAACGGTTGAAGGTGACACAGGATATTTGAGGCCAGACCTGATAGTCCGGTTGCCGGGTAAAAAAAATGTAGTAGTAGATGCCAAGGCCCCGCTCCAGGCATATCTGGAGGCCATGGAGGCAAAGGATGAGAAAACAAGGCTCAGATATCTGAAAGGTCATGCACGGCAGGTCCGTGAACATATAGATAAGTTGAGTGCAAAGGCCTACTGGAGGCAATTTGAGTCAGCTCCGGAGTTCGTTGTCATGTTTTTACCCGGTGAGAACTTCTTCAGTGCGGCCCTAGAGCAAGATCCCGGGCTGATTGAAAAAGGGGCCAAAGACCGTGTAATCCTTGCAACACCGACCACACTGATTGCCCTGCTTCGTGCCGTGGCCTATGGATGGAGGCAGGAAAAGATCGCTGAAAATGCCCAGGCAATAAGCAGCTTGGGGCGTGAGCTCTATGGACGGCTGAGTGTCTTTGTCGAGCATTTTTCTGGAGTGGGCAAGGGCCTAGACCGGGCTGTAGAGACCTATAACAAGGCAGTAGGTTCCATGGAGGGCCGGGTACTTCCAGCAGCCAGACGTTTTACAGAGCTTGGCGCCACATCCAAGAAAGAGATACCGCACGTATCGCCTATAGAAAGGCCTTCAAGGGTGTTTCAGGCTCCGGAACTCTCAGCCAAGCAGGAATGGGTTGATGACAGACATGATTGAGTTTTTGGGATCAGGGGCGCTCAATCTCGATATGATATACGAGGTAGATGACCTTGCAGAAATCAGGTCAGCGGGTTTTGAGCTCTATCCTGGTCGAGAGATATCCGGAGACCACGAGATGGCAGGAGAGCTTATTGATTTCCTGGATGGGCATGGAATTCTCATGGCCAAAAGCGGAGGGGGCTCTTCTGCCAATACCATAAGTGCCCTCAGCCGTCTGGGACATAAGACCGGCTTTATTGGTGTAGTGGGAGTAGACGAGGCAGGAAGTTTCATACTAAATTCCATGAGGGGTGTGGACTTTTCCCTCGTAAGGCAGGTCGGCAGAAGTGCAATCTGTATCATTATGATAGAGAAGGTGGAACGAGACAGGGCCATGTTTGTTGCACCCCACGACCACGAAATCGATTTTCTGGATCCAGAGGTCCTGAGGACTGTCTCTACTGCAAGAGCGGTCCATCTTAGTTCCCTGGCCGGCTCCACCGGCACTTATATACAGAGTAGGCTGGCCAGTGCCCTCGGGCCAGGGCAGATCCTCTCCTTTGACCCGGGTGAACTCTATTGTGCAAAGGGTCTTGGGGCACTGTCATCTATCTTTAAGAGGACAGATATCCTCTTCATTACACAGGAAGAAGTGGAGATGTTGACAGACAGGCCATATAGGTCGGGTCTCGAGGCCATCTACCCTCTACTGTACAAGAGGCCGTTGGGCCAAAACGGTCTGGTCCTGAGGCTCTTCAAGGATATCGGTGGACCTGTCATAATATGTAAACAGGGTCCGAAAGGAGCAACTATCTATAGCCCTAATGGATCCCTGAGCTATCCAGCCGAAGAGGTCCCGGAAGTAATCGATAACACTGGGGCAGGAGATGCATTCAATGCAGGCTTTTTGGACACTATGTCTGAGGGAGGATCTGCCTATGACTGCCTCAAGGCAGGGGCCCGGCTTGCTAGCCTCTCCCTGTCAGCCTTTGGCAGAAACTGGCTGGACAGGCTGAAAACCTAGAAAAATGGGAGAGAATATGTTGAGTTTTGGGTGGTGGACCACAGGGAGAGACCAGGCGGCCATTGACCTTTTTGAGGCCGTCTGCAATGCCATTGCAGACAGGACCATCCCAGGGAAGATCTCATATGTGTTTTCCTCAAAGGAACCCGGAGAGAGCGAGTTCAGTGACCGGTTGATGGGAGAGGCCAGGGACCTGGGTATCCCGCTATTCAGCCTCTCCGCACTGCGTTTCCGCCCGGAATTTAGGAAACAGAACCGTGAGGCATGGAGACAGGCCTACCACAGTAAGGTCCTTGAGGGGATCAAGGGCCTTTCAGCTCAGGTGGTAGTACTGGCAGGCTACATGTGGGTAGTCAGCCCGAAGATCTGTAGAAAATTCCAGATCATAAACCTGCACCCCGCAGTCCCCGGAGGCCCCACTGGCACCTGGCAGGAGGTCATCTGGCAGCTGTTAGACCAAAGAGCAGATGAGACAGGGGCCATGATGCACCTCGTGACCCCGGAACTCGACAGGGGACCTGCTGTGACCTATTATCACTTCTCTATACAGGGAGGGACATGGGATCCTCTCTGGAGACAATTTGAAGATGAGGTCCAGAGGTTGGGTATCGAGGAAATAAAGAGGTCTTTTGGAGAATCACAACCACTCTTTGCGGCAATACGCAGGGAAGGAGTCAAGAGGGAGCTTCCACTCGTTGTCCAGACCCTCAGATCCCTTGCTATCAGAGAGATCTCAATCAAAAATTCCCAGGTATACGATAGGACAGGGGATAAACTGGCCAAGCCCTATGATCTCACAGATGCTATCGAGGAATCGATTATGGTTACGACCGCATAGGCGGCCATACCCTCTCTGGTCCCTGTAAATCCGAGCCCTTCCGTGGTAGTGGCCTTTACGTTTATCTGCTTCGCTGAGACCTTGCAGGCCTCAGCGATATTTTTTTCCATCTTGCCTACAAAGGGGGCAATCTTTGGGCCCTGGGCAACCAGGGTGATGTCGGCGTTTCCCAATTTCCATCCGGAAGAGGTAATTTTCTGAACCACTTCTTCCAGGAGCTTTATGCTTGAAATTCCTGCAAAGCGTGGATCACTGTCCGGGAAATGCCGCCCCAAGTCGCCCAGGGCCGCAGCCCCAAGGATCGCATCACACAGGGCATGTGTTATGACATCCGCATCAGAGTGACCAAGAAGGCCATAGGGATGGGGGATCTCTACGCCTCCCAGAATAAGGGGTCGACCCTCTACAAGCCTGTGCACGTCATAGCCGAAACCTATTCGAAGCTTATTCATAATCTATAACCATTCATACTCACCTATCATCCGCCCCAGCTCTTTTCTTGTTATTCCCAATTTGTCCTGACTCTGCTCCCATTTCAGGAACAACTCATCCTGCTCTTCTCTGAGTACTCTGTATATCTCATAACTCGTTATTTTTTTCAACAAACTAAAAGGTAACTTCTCAATAAGTGGAGGCTTCATTTTGGTAACCGATCACAGGGTGCTTCTTTTTCCAACATGCTCTCGCCCCTTGTTTTCTAAGGTTTTTGCAGCATAGGACCCTCCCTGTTCTCCTCCGCTGCGCTCCGGAGCCAGGGTTTCCAATGCTGCAAAAACCAAGAAAACTACAGGGCTAACGCAAATCGTTTCCAAAAGAAGCACCCTGTGATCGGTTATATCGAAGTTGCCAGGAGTTATTGAGAAATTACACTAAAAGGAGTCAACGCCATGTAGATGCTATTGGTCCAAGACTGGAGCTGTGGGCCTCTTAAGGAGATAATCTTGATATCAAAAACGGCAGTCTTTATGAATCCATATTCATTTCGTTCTTGACAAAAAGGATAAGCTGTAATAAAAAGTTTCTGTTGTAATGTCTTCGCTTTGGAGGGATTGCCTGGCACTACAGTATCATTAATGATTAGATTTTTTGACTCCAGGTGTTAAGGAATTACGGGGTGGTAGGCTGTATAGCTAATCCTCTAAATTTAGTGAAGATATATTGATTTTTTACAAATAATATAAAAGGAGACAAAAAGAAATGGCATTAGTACCACCACATGGAGGAAAAGGTTTAGTTTGTTGTCTACTTACTGGTTCAGAATTAGAGGATGAGAAGAAAAGGGCCGCTGGGCTTAAGAAGATTCCAATCTCGGCCCAAGCAAAAGGCGACCTGATTATGATGGGTATCGGCGGCTTCAGTCCCCTGGATGGTTTTATGACCAAGGCTGACTGGAAGGGAGTTTGTGAAAATATGCTTCTTTCCGACGGTACTTTTTGGCCGATTCCGGTGATGCTCACTGCCTCCAAGGCCGATTCCGATGGGATCAATGTTGGCGACGATATTGCCTTGGAGCGTGAAGGTGAAATTTACGCCACTATGAACGTCACTGAAAAATTTGAGATGACCGAGGAAGACAAAAAATGGGAAGCAGAAAAGGTCTATAAGGGCGAGGGCGAGGACAGCCAAGGTGACTTCCTGAAGACTGCTCTTGAGGACCATCCTGGCGTGCAGATGCTCATGGCACGCAAGGAAATATGCCTGGCCGGTCCTGTCAAGGTCCTTTCCGAGGGTGAATATCCGACCAAATATAAAGGCATTTATCTCAAGCCGGCCCAGACACGCGAGATATTTGAAAAAAGAGGCTGGAGCAAGATTGCCGCTCTGCAGCTCAGAAACCCCATGCATCGTTCGCATGAGTATCTGTGCAAAATCGCAGTTGAGACATGCGATGGTGTCCTCATTCATTCCCTGATAGGGAATCTGAAGCCAGGTGACATCCCGGCCGATGTACGCGTAAAATGTATCGACACCCTGGTCAATAATTATTTTGTCAAGGATTACGTGGTACAGGCCGGGTATCCGCTGGATATGCGTTATGCCGGTCCTCGTGAGGCCCTGCTACATGCCACTTTCCGCCAGAATTACGGCGTAAACAGGATGATCATTGGCCGTGACCACGCCGGTGTAGGCGATTTCTACGGACTGTTCGAGGCCCAGGAAATTTTTAACAAGATACCGTATGCGACCTATGAGGAAGCATGTAAGGTGCCTGGTAAGGCCCTGCTCTGCCAGCCATTAAAGATCGATTGGACCTTCTACTGCTTTAAGTGCGATGGTATGGCCAGTATGCGTACCTGCCCCCACACCAAGCAAGATCGTGTTATCCTGAGTGGAACCAAGCTGCGCAAGATGCTCTCCGAGGGTGCAGAGATTCCGGATCACTTTGGACGTCCTGAGGTTCTTGCCATACTTCGTAAGTACTACGAAGGCCTGACTGAAAAGGTAGAGATCAAGATGCAGAAGGCTGCTTCCGGTGAAGATATGAAGTAGTTGTTGAGGCCTCTTTAGTCGAACCTATAAAAAGGAGATGCTGGACTCAGTTCAGCACCTCCTTATTTTATATTTTAGGGTATTGCAAAAGGCTCATACTGTTTGACCCGAAGTTATTAAGGCCTCGGCCATTTTGAGGTCTTCCTGAGTGGTGATCTTGAAGTTGCCGGGGCTGCCCTTCACCACACCAATGGCAATCCCTAAGACCTCCAGGAGACCTGCCTCGTCAGTGGCCTTTATTGTTAAAATGCCCTTGTCTCCTGCCAGGCTATAGGCAGACTGCAGATCTTTCTTCCTACAGACCTGTGGCGTCTGGGCAAGATAGAGGCGAGAGCGATCCTGTGTCCTGACAATCCGCCCATTCTCATCTACTTCTTTCACTGTGTCCTGCACAGGAAGGGCAAGGATGGCAGCCCCAATCCCATGGGCCATAAGACACACGGCCTCTATCTGCATATCAGTCACAAGAGGTCTTGCAGCATCGTGTACTGCTATCCAGTCGAGATCCGGATCTACTGCATCTAGCCCCGATTTCACTGAATCCTGCCTGGTCGCTCCCCCTAGCACTACTTTGATCGGTGCCTTATGGACACGGCTATCTATTATATTAATAGCAGTCTTCTCTTCTGAGGCCGGCACTACTACTATGATCTCCTTGACAAAAGGAGACCTGTCAAAGGCCTCGAGACTCCAGAGAAGGACAGGACGTCCTCCCAGATCCAGGAACTGCTTTGGAGTCTTTGTCCCAAAGCGTATCCCTGCACCGGCTGCAACAATAATAGCAGAGACCTTCATCTATAATTGCCCCATGAAATATCTTCCCAGGATTTCAGTTTTGCCACCGCCACCTCTCCAGGTGATCGACCAGAAATTCCAACTGGTGCCTGACCTTACCTGACTCGTTTAGCTGTTTTTTTATACGTTTTACAGAGTGCAGGACAGTGGCATGATCACGGTTAAATTCCCTCCCGATAGCCTCGAGAGAGGCATCGGTATGGCAACGGGCAAGATACATAGCCACCTGCCTCGGCCATGCTACAGACCTCTTTCTAGACCTTGAGCAGATCTCTTCCTTACTCAAATGAAAGTGGTGGCAGATCGTGTCACGTATAGCCTCCACTGTAATTGCTACGGGCTCTCCGACCAGGTCTTTCACCACTTCCCGGGCGAGATCCATATCTACAGGATGCCTGAGTAGTGAAGACTTGGCCACAAGCCCGACCACTGCGGACTCTATTCGCCTGATATCACCCTCTAAGTTCTGGGAGAGAAAGTCAAGGACCTCTCCCTCCAGACATATCCCCTGGTTCTTGGCCTTACGAATAAGGAGTTTTTTCCTGGTAGATAAATCCGGGGGATTTATAGTGGTGATCAGTCCACTACTCAGTCTTGAACGCAATTGATCATTTAATTTTGGTATCTCCCTTGGGAGTTGATTACTGGTAAAGATCACTGTTTTCCCCTCGTCCAGAAGGGGATCAAGTACCAGGGCCAGTTCTGATTGGGTCCTTTCTCTCCCTGCAAAGGACTGGACTTCTTCAAGGAGGAGCACGTCACACTCTTTTTGATAGTGGTGCTTAAATGCCTCCATTGTGTCATTCTTTATAGCCTTCACTACATGAGAGGTAAAGTCATTGGCAGTAAGATAGCAGAGTCTCCTGTCTGGCTTTTTTTCGATAATTGTCTGACCTACTGCCTGGGTAAGATGGCTCTTACCAAGCCCCGCCTTAGAGTGCAGGTATATTATTTTACCGTGATTGTCCTCTTCATTGGCAACGGTCCAACACGCCGAAAATGGGTAGCGATTACAGTCCCCCACTACAAATTCCTGAAAGGTGAATCGTTTACAAAAATGGGGCCTTGGCAACTCGTTAGGTGCAAAATTTGGAAGATGCAGCTGGTCACGTGCAGCTTCTTTTGCGATCTCTGCAGGAGAAAGCCTTATCTTCCAGATATGTCCTCCCTGAACAAGTTCTTGCGTAAGCATAGGTAGATAATGCTCCTGAATCCAGGAGGCAAAAAACTGATTGGGACAGTTAATGATAATAGTATCACCATCTGTCCCCTCATAGGTAAGAGGTGCTATCCATACCCGATAGCTGCTTTCAGGTATCTTTGGACGAAGGGTTTCTTTTAGGGTCTTCCAAATATTTTCCATTTCAGATAACCTGATATCTAAATTAGTGTTTAATTCTAAGTCTTGAATTTAACAAAGAGATAACCTCAATACGTTAATAATTCCTGGCCAGATATTCGTTACCTCTGAGAATAAAAATATTAAAGCCAGGCACACAGACCTGCCTCTATAGAGTCGAACTTATATGTTCAGCTCTGTTATCAATTCATAATGAAGCCCCTTGAGAATGTCAAAGTTGAGAAAGGGGGATTTTCTACCAGGGGGCATAGAAGTTATCAACAAAGATGCATCTATTGAATTTTCTGTTACTTTTAGCGATGACTTACATAACTTATGGAAAAGAAAGGCTTTTATTATCCACAAAAAAGCCTCATAATTCTCGTATGTTTTCCTGCTAAGGATGACTTTTCAACAATTTTTTACCAAGGATCTGGACTCGGTGATTCTTTCATTTTCTCTCAAATTTTGTCTTTTCTTGTCTACCTTTTTATGAACTTTTTGTGTAGGCCCTGCTTGTAATATCCGCCTCGTTTTGGCATATTAAGCCCATGGAATCTCTCGGCAGAGAAAAGTGCCTGTCCCTTTTGAAAAGCTATCAGGTGCCAAGGCATATAGTGACCCACAGTCTCAGAGTGGCCCAAGTGGGGCTATTTATCGGATTTCATCTCAAAATGGTGGGTGAAGACCTTGATTCTGCTCTAGTGGAGGCCGGAGGTCTCCTACACGATATAACCAAAATGGATTCGGTCCATACAGGAAAAGATCATGCCCTTACGGGCTTCAACTTACTCAAGTCCTTGGGGTATTTCAGAGTGGCGGATGTAGTTCGTCAGCATATATGGCTTGATCATGATGTCAGAGACGATCCAGAGATTACTGAGGCCATGCTGGTAAACTATGCAGATAAGCGTGTAAAGCACACCGCTATAGTCAGTTCCTCAGAGAGGTTTGAAGACCTGCTTGTACGTTATGGTACCACTCCAGAGCGCCAAAAAATGATCAAAGAACTCTATAATGAGATCAGGGCAATCGAGTCTCTCATTTTTTCAAGATTGGACATTGAACCTGCCAGTTTGAATGAACTGAATGCCCTTGACCCGCTAGAGAGAGTAACCCCATATACGGGTATTGGCTCATTAAGCTTGAGATAGGGATTTCGTATGTCCTGTGGATCGTTTCTTTTCAGAAATCTGAGAGTTAACCTTTATAAGGAGGTATTATGTCTCATATACTTAGTTTTTTTGGACACTCAGCCTTTAGGATAGCGACAAAAGAGGGCCTGAAGATATGGATAGATCCCTGGCTGGATAATCCACAGGCCTCAGGTAGACCTGCTTCTATGGATGCCGATCTCATTTTGATCACTCACGCCCACGAAGATCACATAGGAAACTGCATGGACATGGCCAGGTCATCTGCCACTGAGGTAGTAGCCATTTATGAGATACAGCAGTATTTCCTTATGAAGGGCCTGCCGAACGTGACCGGCATGAATATAGGTGGGACCTATAGCACAAAGGGGATTAGCATCACCATGGTGCCTGCCTTCCACAGCTCTTCAATCCGGGAAGGCAATGAGATCATCTACGGCGGGGAGGCTGCAGGCTTTGTGATCCGTCTCGAAGACGGACTCAGTCTATACCATGCAGGAGATACTGCCCTATTTGGAGACATGGCCCTTATAGGCGGGATGTATAAGTTGGAGGTCGCCATGCTACCTATAGGGAGTCACTATACAATGGGGCCCAAAGATGCGGCCTGTGCCTGCAAATTTCTTAGGCCAAAGAGGGTCATCCCAATGCATTACGGCTCTTTCCCTGCCCTTACAGGCACTGTAGAGGAATTCAGGAAGGAACTTGCAGATCAACAGGTTGATAGTCAGTTAGTGGAGTTAAAGCCAGGTGAGGACCTCCCTCTATAGCATGCCCTCAAGGGCCCACGCACAGAATTTCCCAGGTAAATGGCATGGGCCCTCTCCAGATCGCTTGGATAGAGGACCTGTTCCCTGGCCTTCCCCTGTTCCAGGAGGTCCTGACGCAGGGTGCCGTTTAAGAGTCCACTGCTTACTGGAGGTGTAATGAGCATGCCCTCAATCTCTAAAAATATGTTGCTGATCGCACCCTCAGTGAGCTCACCACGCTCATTCACAAATATACAGTCAAAGAGTCCCTTGGCCTTGGCCTTCTGGTATTCCTCTGTATATAGAGGCCTGTGAGTGGTCTTGTGATACAAAAAGAGATCCTGAGAATCAACTGCTATCTGCGACAGACCAAAGTAGACTGGCTCACGTTGTGTAGATAGTACAGAGGCCGAGATATCTACGGAACCATCTCTTCCCAGCAGCATGCGGACCCGATAGGACTTTCCCTCTGGATAGAGACCTTCTGCAAACTGAGCAAGTCCTGTCTTTATCTCTTCCAGATCTAACTGGAAGGCAAAGCGCTGTGCAGAATGCAAGAGCCTTTCAAGATGCCTTCCCAACAGGAAATAACCTCCTCTCCTGTCAGGATCCCAGCGCATGGTCTCGATAAGGGAAAAGTCTTCCATGGTATTTAATCCCGAACAGTAAAAGTAACTTCTCAAATGGAACTATGCATCCATCAGATCGTAACCGTTCACACCCCCTCCTGTTGTAGTCGTTTACGTCCCCGGCCAGCGGTAGCATTTTTAAGGGTTTCAGTGCGGATTAATGGGCAGAGTGCCCTGATCTTGTGCATCAAGCGATGCTCCTGAAACCCTTAAAAAGGCTACCGCTGGCCGGGGGGAATGTAAACGGTTACATCAGATCTGTCAGAAACTTGGCCTTGAGTCTGCACTCGTCATATTCTGATTCAGGATCTGACCCCGTTGTTATTCCGCCACCTATCCCTATCTCCCCGGATTCTCCATCCAGACTGATAGTCCTGATAGCTACATTCAGGACTGCCCTTCCCTGTGGGGAGATAAATCCTATGGAGCCTGTGTATACACCCCTTGGAGAGACCTCAAGCCCTGAAATAATCTCCATAGTCCGGATCTTTGGTGCACCAGTTACAGATCCACATGGAAACAGGGCCTCAAAGACCTCTTGCCAAGAAGTATCCGGACGCAGTTTCCCCTCTATCTTGGATATCATCTGGAAGAGGGTCTCATAACGTTCCACGGTAAGGAGTTCTGGTACCCAGACCGTCCCGTTGAGGGAAAGCCTTCCTATATCGTTTCGGACCAGGTCTACGATCATGATGTTTTCTGCCCGATTTTTGGGGTCTCTGGCCAGAAAGGATGCCAGTTCCATATCTTCGTCTGCTGTCCTTCCCCGTCTTATAGTGCCCTTCATGGGCTTGGACCAGATTTTTGTCCCTTCCTTGCGAAAAAAGAGTTCCGGAGACAGGGAAAGGATCCATTTTGTCTTGTTACGTATCACTGCTCCATAAGATACCGCCTGTCTGGCCCTCAATCCCAGATAGAGATCAGCAGGGCGGCCAGTATACTTAAACCTCCCCCTCATCGTGTAATTGACCTGATAGGTATGGCCACGGGCTATATAGTCCTTTATGCACTCTATTGCCCTGATGTATTGGTCTTTTTCCACCTCTAATTTCAATGGGCCCAGATCTCTCTGTAAGTCTTTGCCCTCCATAGGGTAAGAGGGCCCATCAGGTCGATGTACCCATGTCTTTGGGCCTTCAAATACCCCAAGCCAGACCAGAGGCGACAGGGACCGGGAATGGTCCAGGATATGGTTCAGCCTTGGTTCCAGGGCATATCCCCATTCATAGGCCCACCAACCTGCCAGATAATATCCCCTGCCAAGGGCGGTTTCCATAGATTTATAGAGGGAATCCAGGTCTTCAGGACCATAGGCAGTGAGTACCCCTACCGGGTCTAAAAAGAGATATGAGGTATTTTCTTCCCCGAGGACCCTTGAAGTCTCGAGAAATACAAAACGGTCTTCATCGGCAAGTCCCTCTAGTATATGTGCTGCATCCAGGGGATAAGGCCTTCCAATAAGATAGGGTAGTTTCATAACCAATAAAAAATTATCCCGACTGCACAGTATGTTTGTACAAGCTGCGGACTTCTATGAGCTGGAGATAAATTTTTGGACATTTGTTAAAATAATAATATACTGCAATTATAGAGAGTATTTATCTTCTTGTTCCCAGGCTTTGCCTGAAAATGCAGTTCCGGAGGCTCTGCCTCCATTTAGTGACAGGGCCACTGAGATTGCATTACGAGGCAATGCCTCGTAAAGAAGGGATATCACCTCTATCTATTGAGAACTTAAATTTTTAATTGTCCAATTTTACCTTAATTTATAACTAGCCAAATGATTATAACTTTAAGAAAAAATTTATAGAAGTCTGTAGTTACGAAAAAAGATAGAATCCACAAAAACTTATACTATATATGACTTTGTCCTGGCAACTTCGGGCGGTTTCCTGCTTAAAGAGGGACGTGTTAATTCAGCTGAATAGTGGAGCTAGACAATGACCACTTTGGGGGAATGCACCCTATTGAAAGCTCGATATGAGGAACCACATAGACAAAAAAGTCACCTTTTGATGATGATCAAGGGAGTACTCTTTTGATAACAGGAGAAATGGCGTTATACGCTGGCATTGGATTTGCGGCAGGCTTGATGAGTGGAATTTTTGGGGTTGGTGGCGGCTCTATAAGAATTCCTTTACTCAATGTCTGTGGAATGCCCTTATTAAATGCCTTTGCTGTGAATATGCTCGTTATTCCTTTTGCACAAAGCGTTGGGGCTTACACGCACAGAAAAAACATAGACAAAAATACTGCATTGTATGCAGTGATTGGAGGAGTCATAGGCTCAGTAGCAGGTGCAATTTTCACCGGACTTGTTTCGGCCTTAGTTCTATCATTAATCTTTGTTGCTGTGGCACTTTTGACAATAGTGGGAGTCTATCTTGATAGAATCTTTCCTAAGTTATATCAGCG
>JALTHV010000271.1 GCA_027004315.1 Deltaproteobacteria bacterium | reverse complement strand
AAGTGTCTCACCAGGGTGGCAATTATGTCATCTGCCTCATATCCATCTGTCTCAAGCTGTATAAGCCCAAAGGCCTTTACTATCTCTCTGACATACGGGATCTGGATGCCCAGGTCATCAGGCATTGGGGGCCTGTTTGCCTTGTATTTGTCATAGAGTTTGTGCCTGAAGGTAGGGCCCTTGGCATCCCAGACAATGGCCACATATTCAGGGTCCTTTTCTCTCAAGACCTTCCAGAGCATGTTCGTTATGACATAGACTGCCTTGGTAGGGAGTCCCTTGTGGGTGGTCATTGGCTGGTGAATGGCAAAGTAGGCCCTGTATAGATATGAGCTGGCATCTACGAGAAACAGGGGCGAATCGCCCCCAGAGTTTTTATGATCAGGGATTGTCATATCTGGTTCCCTAGTCCATCCGTTTGACTTTTTGTAATGAATTAAGTAACCTGACAGGCCGAAAAAGTAAAGGGAGGGGTATTATGTCAACATTAGTAGTGGTAGGAACGCAGTGGGGAGATGAAGGCAAGGGAAAGATCGTAGACCTCTTGACAGAGTATGCCGATGTCATAGTGCGCTTTCAGGGTGGCAATAACGCCGGCCATACACTGTTAGTAGACGGCAAAAAATTTATCTGCCACCTGATCCCCTCTGGAATTCTACATGGCAACAAGGTCTGTCTGATTGGAAACGGGGTCGTATTTGATCCCTCGGTCTTCATTGAGGAGATTAAAGAGCTCAGCTCAAAAGGGATGCCGGTAAGCCCTGACAGGCTGCGGCTCAGCTCAAATGCACATCTGATAATGCCCTATCACAAGGCCCTGGATCACGCCAGAGAGAATGCCAAGGCCGAGGGAAAGAGGCTCGGCACTACAGGCCGGGGCATAGGACCGTGCTATGAAGACAAGATAGTCAGAAATGGTATCAAGGTAGGTGACCTGCTGGACCCGGTGCTCTTCAGAGAAAAGCTCGCAGATAATGTAAAGGAAAAAAATTTCATCCTGACCAAGATGCTGAATGCAGAACCTGTTGATACCGAGGATATCTACAGGGAATTCCAGGAGCATGCCAGACGTCTTGCCCCCTTTATTGATAATGTCTCGATACTGATCGATGACGCGCGGCGCAAAGGGAAGGCCCTGCTGTTTGAAGGTGCCCAGGGGACCCAACTGGACATAGACCATGGGACCTATCCCTATGTCACATCCTCTAATACCGTGGCCGGGGCTGCCTGCTGCGGGGCAGGTATAGGTCCCAGCAAGATTGACAAGGTAGTAGGTATCTGTAAGGCCTATACTACAAGGGTTGGCGCTGGCCCCTTTCCCACAGAGCTGGAGGATGTGGTGGGAGACCATCTACAGGAAAAGGGGGCCGAGTTTGGTGCAACCACGGGCAGACGCCGCCGCTGTGGGTGGCTTGATGGCGTGGTGCTGCGGGATGCAGTCCGGATAAATGGCCTGGATGGCCTGGCCATCACAAAGCTCGATGTGCTGAGTGGCATCAACCCTCTCAATATCTGTACTGAATACGAGGTCTCAGGGACCAGGCATCTCCACATGCCCGGCAATATCCGGGAGGTAGAGTCAGTATGTCCAATCTATAAGACCCTGCCTGGCTGGCAGGAGGACCTCAGCCAGATGAAATCCATGGAAGACCTCCCTAAAGAGGCCAGGGACTATCTCAAGGCAATGGAAGATATAGCCGGGATACCCATAATGCTGATTTCGGTTGGGCCCGGCAGGGAACAGACCATCTTTTTGAAAAATCCATTTGATTAATCTATGAAAAAGGTTGCTAGTATTTTTGTAAGTTCTCAATAAGTCCTGGCAACTTCGATGTAACCGATCATAGGATGCTTTTGGGGAAACATGTTCTGCCCCTACAGGGCTAACGCAAATCGTTTCCAAAAGAAGCACCCTGTGATCGGTTACCAAAATGGGAGCCTCCACTTAGTAACTGTTCACACCCCCTCCTGTTGCAACCCTCCACGTCCCCGGCCAGCAGTAGCATTTTGAAGGGTTTCAGTGCGGATTAATAGGCAGAGTGCCCTGATTTTGTGCATCAAGCGATGCTCCTGAAACCCTTCAAAAGGCTGCTGCTGGCCGGGGGGGATGTGAACAGTTACTCCACTTATTGAGAAGTTACGTATTTCCCTGGTATCTGAGACTAATTGAAGTCCATCTCAAAACTGTAGATATCATCAGTCAGTTTGCTCCTTACCCGCAGGTCGCTGTTATTGAAGATTGCCTGCATCCTTTTATTGCTTCGCAGGACTTCAGCAGTGAATCCGGTGATGCCGTGCTGTTTGGCAATGTTAGTGAGGTGTCTGAACATAAACTTGCCGATGCCGCGGTTCTGCCATTTATCGCGGACCACAAATGCAACTTCTGCGCGGTTAGTTCGCGGATCCAGGTAATACTGACCTAAGGCAATGATATCTTCTCCATGGGCCTCAGGCACGACACCTACGATGGCCACCTCTTTTCTGTGGTCAATGTATACGAAGT
>JALTHV010000270.1 GCA_027004315.1 Deltaproteobacteria bacterium | reverse complement strand
GCTACAGGCACAATCCCTAGTGGTTCCTGCACTGGTTTAAATCCAAGAGCCAGTGCAGCTGCTTGAAGAAAATGGCATCCTGGCAGCCATGTTTCAATCCATTCAATTCCTTCTTTTGAAAAGATGTAGGCAATTCGGGCCATGAAATCCCCGAGCTCTTTCTGGGAATCAGATGCAAACAAATCTACTAATCGTGCCCTGTTCTCTTCTATAGAAAAAACCCCATAGGCCCTGGGTGAACCTGTAAAAAAGGATTTATAGACCCAAATCTGGTATTTTTTTTCAGGGTGTGCAAGAAATCGCCACTGAAGGAATGTACTATTTCTTTTTATTGAGAAGGGGTAGTATATTCTGAGTCTTTCAAAAACTTCGTCTATGGACTCATTTACCTCTTTTATTTCTTCGATTTTTCCGGAAAATACCTTTACATTTTTCTCTAATATAGATGTCAAACCGCTCATAAAGGCCACCCCTCCTGTAATAGATCGATATTGAAGGACCTTTTTACCAAGCAGGAAGTGCCGCCTCCCTGGATAGCCATACATGAAGACGGACGCCTGAGGTCCTCCATAGCAGTCAAAAAAAAATTCGGCAGTCTTTACAAACACGCCTCTCCTTCCCCCGATTACTCCCCGATATGACGGGTGTGACATATCATCCATGGAGTGCGTGAATCTGACTGTATCGCCTTTCCAGTTAGCTTCATAAGGGATCCCTGAATACATGGCCACTGGTTGATCTTCCTCATTTACACAGAGCATGATCTGATGCCCATATGGATTCTCCATATATTTCCATCTCCAAAGCTCTTCATTCATCTCCTTTCCAAAGGCAGTTCTCCAGAGAGACAAAACCCCTCTTTTATCATCACTCTGATAAGGCCGGAGAGCAAACGTCCCATCTGATGTCTGTATTATTTTCTCCATTGCCATATCTTCTTTACCCCTGAAACTTCTCCACGTACTCTGCCATAATAGGTCCCCTCACTGAGCCTCGACCAGATGGCACTGGGAAATTCAAATGTCTTCCCCCTTAACAGGGCCTGGGCAAAAGGCACAAAATAAGGGTTAATACCAACTTCAAAAAACAGCTGCTCGTCCAAAAATCCTTTATCTATCTGGAAGACTATCGGGATATCTCTCTTACCTAATTGAAGAATATCATGTTTACAGGGAGCCGCTTCCAAAGACAGAGATGCTCTCTTACCATAGTATTTTTCCATAAACAGATTATGGGCTCGAGCCATGAGGTCTTTTTTATCCCTCTCGGGAGAAGGGGCCTGATCATAGTAATGAATGGCCACTGATTGCGGAACACAGAGAGGACGGACATCCTCGATTAATGCCCGAACGCAGAGGTCTGTATCCTCAAAATATAGAAAAAATCGTTCGTCAAAGAGCAATCCTCCAATAGAATGTATCCACTCTCTGTTGACCAAAATGCATGCCCCGGAAAGAAAAGGCTCAACAAATGGATCACTCGCCTCCCAAAACCTCTGGTGTCTGAGGATCCAATAGAATGAATATATCTCTGCATCCAACCTGAATTTCTCTGCGCATGTATATGCCGCGTCAATCCAAAGACAGCCCCCAGTTGCAGGCGGAAGACGAAATTGCCTCTGGTCATCCCAGAAAAACCGGGGGCCAAGAAGAGGGGATGCATATTTTATCCCGGTCTTCAAGAGTTCATCCACGCACCCTGTGGTGAGACGCACATCTGGATTAACAATCAGAATCCACTTGGATACGGCCAGAGAAACTGCCTGGTTTACTGCTGCCCCAAACCCCCTGTTTTCCCTGTTAGAGATCACCTTGAGCCCTGGATAATCCCTTATCAGATGCGAATCACTCAATTCATTACTGTTATCAACAACAATGACTTCTCTTATGAGATCATTACCAAAGAGATCTCTCATGAGTGCAGGGAGAAAGCTCACTGTACGATAATTGACAACTACTGCAGTTATACTCATCTTGTATCATTAAGAATACAACCCTGATAACAATTAAGCGCTACGCTGTTTTTTATTTGCGGGGGTGGCTATGGGGCGATCGATACAGCATGGTGGTTTATCGCCCTTATTATGATTTCATTTGTGCGCAATGATTCCTCATTGCCATAACCCCTTTCACATATCTCCCTGATAAAGTCCTCTCCCTTGGGTGTTGGAGGTAACTGCTGCCTCTTAAGGACATCGATTGAAAATCCTGCTTTTTCCAGGGCACGGCAGAGGGTATCTTCTGTAAACCATCGAATATGTGTAACACAGAGCAGGCCTACTGGGATATATTGAAATTTCCCCTGAAGGAGGTCCTTCACAATTGACCAATGTCCCGCATTCGGTACACTCAATACCAGATATCCCCTGTCTACCAGGAGGCCGTGAAAGAGCCTCAGCATGTTCCAGGGGTCCTGAAGATGTTCCAGGATATCGCCACAATTTATAAGATCAAACCTTGTACCAAACTTTGCCTCTTCCACTCTGCAGGTAAGTACCCTCTTATAAAAGCGACGTGCAGATCTTGCCATGACTGGGTTCATCTCTATTCCTGTAATCTCAATATCAGGGCGAGTTCTTTTTAAACGCCTGCCATATCCCCCCATGGCACATCCCACATCAAGGACATGCCTCACTGTGTCAGGTACAAGTGCAACCAGGTCATCCCGCTCCCCCATATAATAGTCACCAAAAGAATGGATAAGGGCACCCCTGTCAACCATGAGCCCATTTTTAGTCTCCCTCTTAATCAGTGAAGTCGATTCCTTGATAGGTTTGGAAAAGTCAAGTTTTCTTGCCACACCTCCTGCACACATTATACATGCCGGATCCAGGGCCTCTGTGGGAATATAGGCATCATCTCCTTTCCTCGACAAGATATCCGCAACTTCCAAATACGTTGCCATATTGATATATGGAGCTGGCATATGGGCAACCTGTCTCGGGAAATCGGTTAAATTATAAACAGGCCCACATATAGTGTGCCCTTTCAAAACGGCCTTGACCAGACGTTTAATTGCCACTCCGGAAAGAAGGATCTCAGGGTCGCTCACCACAAGCACCATATCCTCCTTGAGACCTGAAATGAATCCTCTTAGCTCTTCATTTCCCCTGTATTCCTCCCATACGCATTCCGGGAAAGCGGCCAGACATTGCTCTCGGCTCAACGTACGGCAAAAGTGGTAAGAAAATTCCACTTCCTGAATAGCTG
This sequence comes from Deltaproteobacteria bacterium, assembly GCA_027004315.1. Taxonomy (GTDB): domain Bacteria; phylum Desulfobacterota; class Dissulfuribacteria; order Dissulfuribacterales; family UBA3076; genus JALTHG01. The sequence goes on along the minus strand of JALTHV010000270.1, from coordinate 4,351 downwards.
GAGGGACCTTCCTAGGCCACAATACACTCAGCGAGACTTTCATTGAATTACATCCTCTCGAATAGTTCAAAGGCCGGCGTGCGTGTTTTCCTGACAGGCATCCCGCTCAGCACTAGCTCGCTGCTCTCTAGCCTGATGTCTCCACCCCATACATGACAGCCCTGGCATAACATGAGGTCATCAATCTTTCCCCTTTCATGGGCCCTGCGGTAACTCAAAAGGACAGGACTATTATTAAATATCTCTTCCATAGAGCTTTCCCTTACACTCCCAACAGGCACGTCCAGGTGAATATCCTCGCAACACAAGCCAACAGAGCCGTCAAAGGCAATTGTCATCTGCCTGTAGAGTAAGGGGCAGGGACGGAAGGGAAAGGGTGCATTGCCATCCCATAACATCTTGGATCCAATGGGACGAAACTTTGAGATGGTTATGCTGCTAGCACAGGGCAGCCATTTTCGGACATAGTCCTCTGACTGGTCTAATATCTCGGGATAACCTACCATGTTGAATCTGATATAGGGACGCTCACTACTCTTTAATTTTTTCTCTGCCACGAGTCGCCTCACATTCTCTTCAATGACCTTAAGATTAGCCCCAACCCTGAAAAAATCATGGGTTTTGGGTATAACCCCGTCAACGCTGAAGGCAATCCAGTCTACCTGTAGTGCTACCAGATTACTTGCCCATTCTTTATTCAGTAACATTGCATTTGTCATAAACCCAAGGTTTATATTTGGGATCTTTTTTGCTTCTCTTAACAACTCTAAGAGATCAGGGTATAAGAGCGGTTCACCGGCACCATGAGTCATCAATGTCACAGGGATATCCCAGGAAGATATTTCATCAAGGACCCTTTCCCATATCTCTCGCTTCATGAAACCCAAACGTCGCTTGGAATGGACACCAGCCCCATGAAAATGGCAATGCCGGCATCTTAAATTGCAAAAATTGGTAACTTCTAGAATAATCTCTCGTGGATATTGGGGCTTACACTCTTGATTCACCACTTAGAACTCCTTCAAGGGATGCAGCGACTCTATCATAAGAGAAGAGAGCTGCTGTTTCGAGCCCTCTCCTAATCAAAGATTCGCGCTCTTTATCACTGTCTATGACATGGCAAACAGCTCGAGCCATGGCAACAGCATCATTACAAGGGACAAATATACTATAGTCACATGGGCGGGCAAAGCCTCGATAGCTTGGAATATCTGTCAAAACAGTGGGAACACCACATGCCATGGCTTCAAGGGCCGGGAGTCCAAATCCCTCACCAGGACTGGAAGGCGAAATGAAAATCCCCTTTGTTGATCTGAGCAGTTCGCCTACTTTTTCAGGTGACACATGGACGTAATATTCGTGTATCTTACCGCAAAGAGGCTCTTCTTCCTCTCTTGTATCAATGCTTGTTATTCTCACTAACTCTAGTTCCGGTCTCTCCTGTGCTGCAAGATGGAAGGCCTCCAGGCCCAAGCTGATCTGCTTTATTGAAATAGTTAAAGGACCAATGAGAAAGACATGATCAGGTTTCTCATTATCGAATCGGGTCCTCGAGGGGTAGAAAAACTGAGACTCAAGGCCCTGTCCTATGCAATAGAATGATCCATCAGTATACCGTTTAATTAATCGTTCTACCAAACTGGCTGATACCGTGAGTTTAGGAACAGGAAGAGAGTACGCTTCATCGATCATCTTCTGATGCCCTGCCGCTTCACGGTAGTCTGCCTCATAACCCTGGACAAGGTGCCATATTTTTCCCCTCAAAACAGGGTGTTTCCACAAAGATAGTATAAGGTCTGGCGTGGTAGCTATGATATGGTCAAAATTAGAGATCGATTCCGTGATAAGGGACCTATTTTCTTGAAATAGGATATTTCCCTTAAACCATACAGGATACCTCTCCTTAGAAATAACAACTGCATGATGGCCTCTCTTGAGCAAGGCCTCTGCCTGTCTCAGTACAACCTTTACTCCGCCACAGAGACAGGTAGATTCCAATAAATATACTATTCTCATTTTAGAATCATCCAATTAACCGGGAAAATGTCACAATTGCCATTCATAGTCCAGCTCAAGAAGGCCCTCCTCATTCTCCCAGGTATCCGGTGGGGCAATATGGAAAGGAGGAGACTCTCTCTTATGATAGCAGTGAAGTCCGGAATCATCCAGGACGGCTCCCACCACGAAGTATTCTCCGTGCAGCAGTGGAAGGGCCCTGTAGATAAGAATAACCTTGCCGCGACCTTTTCCACGCAATGGTTGTTTTTTGTCTCTGGCCATGTTCACAGCATGACATATAAGCCCATCATTACGCCGTATTCCTCCTGCGATCCAGAAGGGACGCCCATCGAAATTTTCATATTCTATGGAAATGATCAAATCATCACCGCACTTGATGGTTACAGGTCCATTATCCCCGTTTATTGCGATATTTCTTATAAGAACAGAAAAACCAGCATCCTCTTGAGCTACCTCTGCTACATCTTCTTCTGCAGGCATCAAGGCAGTCTTTTCCCTCAGGTAATTTTCATAGGTCGCTGTTATCTGCATGGCAGGTCCCTCTTTTAAGATTGATCCATCGTGTATCCAGAGAGCCCTCTGGCATAATTGATTGACCGTGACCAGGGCGTGACTGCAAAACAGGATCGTTTTCCCCGCTTCTCTGAAATTCATCATCCGGTCAATACATTTCTTCTGAAAGTACTGATCTCCAACACTCAAGGCCTCGTCAACTATGAGGATATCCGGATTCACGCTGGTTGCGATGGAAAAGGCAAGTCTGACTACCATTCCTGATGAATAGGTCTTTAAAGGCCTGTCTATAAAGGGCTCCAGCTCAGCAAATTTCACAATGGCCTCTTCTTTCTCAATGATTTCTTTTTTACTCAGACCCTGGAGCGAGGCATTCAGATAGATATTCTGTCTCCCAGTAAATTCCGGATGAAATCCGGCTCCCAGTTCCAGCAATGCCGAAACCCGCCCCTTTATTTCCACATCCCCAGAAGTGGGGGTCACTGTTCCTGCCAGAATCTTGAGTAATGTGCTTTTGCCTGCCCCGTTTTCTCCTATGATTCCAACCGTTTCTCCTGATCTAACAAGAAAGCTAATCTCTTTTAAGGCCTCAAAGGATTGATGAAAAGGCCTCCTTAAAACTACTTCCTTTAACCGGTCCACAGGCCTCTTATACAGCCTGTACACCTTGGACACATTATTTACTTTAATGGTATACATCAACAGCACTTATTTATTGGATTTCCTTTCTCAGCCCAACCTACAACATTACACCTTGCCCACCTGTAGGTTGAGCACAGCGGAACCCAACAATGCTCATTTCCTCGCAAGCAAAAAGATTTCATCTCCCACAGCAGCATAGAACCTCTTACAGATCCTCGTCAATCTATTGATTAACCTCTCTGCTCGCGCTGAAAAGATATTGTCGTCGTCAAAGGCACATGCGGTAAAATACGGATTTAATCCATAGCAAATTTTTAGGACCTCAAAACCATAGCGTTTCAATATAACTCTAAGCTCGCGAGGGGCAAATTCTCGTATATGCCCATAGGTATCCCCGTACCTTTTGACTTCAAGGGGAGGATTAACAGAATACCCTAAAAGAAACCTAAAAAGATTTGCAAGCCGGTTCAGATTTGGAGTTGACAGGATAAGGCTTCCCCCTGGTTCGAGGACTCTTTGAATTTCTTTTAAAGTATAAGGAACATAGACAGGATTTAAATGTTCAATCACATCACAGAGATAAACTTTTGATATTTTACCCGAACGAAATGGAAGGCCAGTACATAGATCCGCTCCAACCAGATTGACACCATATTTTTTCAAAAATTCTCTATACGCCGGTGCATAAAAGTATGCCCTTGATGGATGTTCAATGGTCCAAGATTCTACCCCGTATTTTTTCCCAAGACCAGCTGCAAGGACTCCAAAGCCTGTCCCTATCTCGAGAAATCCCTTCTCTAACTGGCTGAGTGATGCTATGTGTGCATAGTGAGATGACCACGTCTCGAGAAATTGTGAATCAAGCTTTGGTAATGGGACCCCGTAGTCGACTGCACTTGCTTCACATATCATCTCTTTCCAAAACACAACAGAAGAGTCAATTTGGGGGTTCCATTTAGCCATTCGTACAGATCTTGAAATGTAAGCTGAGTAAGGTGACTCTCAATAAGCCGGATGTTGGGTTTCGTCCCTCAACCCAACCTACACCGTCTGGCTTCCTCGACTTTGGAACGTTCTAAGTCCTTCTTCTTTATCCTGGCCCTCAATGACTTGGTCCTTTTGTAGAAATCCTGCAAATCCTGAATATCTCTAAGTACTTTCTCTATCTTTGTCATTT
>JALTHV010000269.1 GCA_027004315.1 Deltaproteobacteria bacterium | reverse complement strand
CAGAGATGTCGGTCATAAAGGAAAAGGGCTTTGCCTCCTATTTTCTCATAGTCTCAGATTTTATTGGCTGGGCAAAGTCTCAATCCATACCCGTTGGCCCAGGGAGGGGCTCTGCGGCAGGTTCCTTGGTGGCCTATTCCATGGGGATTACTGAGATCGATCCAGTACGCTATGGCCTATTTTTTGAGAGATTCCTGAATGTCGAGCGAGAATCCCTCCCTGATATAGATGTAGATTTCTGTATGAACCGCAGGGATGAGGTAATTCAGTACGTCACAAAAAAATATGGAGGGGAAGACTTTGTAGCCCAAATAATCACCTTTGGCCAGATGAAGGCCAAGGCCGTAATCAGGGACGTGGGCAGGGCCCTTGGTATGCCTTACCAGGAGGTAGACCATATAGCCAAGCTGGTACCTGATCAGTTGAATATTACCCTTGAAAGGGCCCTCCAACTGGAGCCAAGGCTTAGCAAACTTGAGCAAGAAGACCAGAAGGTAGCAGAGCTCCTGAGTATTGCAAAATCTCTGCAGGGCCTCCCACGCCATGCCTCCACACATGCAGCAGGGGTAGTCATCTCGGACAGGCCCATGGTGGATTATCTCCCCCTTACCAAGGACCAGAACGGCGGGACTGTCACGCAGTTCGACATGAAGTCTGTAAAAAAAGTAGGGCTCATCAAGTTCGATTTTCTCGGCCTGAAGACCCTTACTGTAATAGACAAGGCCCTCAAGCTCATAAAGGAGCATTTTGGGAAAGATATCAAGCTCTCTCAGATCCCTTTAGATGATCCTGAGACCTATAAACTCCTGTCAACGGGGAATACTACCGGTGTATTTCAGCTTGAGAGCGCCGGCATGAAAGACCTGCTGATACGCATGAGGCCCTCCAAATTTACCGACATGATTGCACTGGTGGCCCTCCACCGCCCGGGTCCTATGGAAAGCGGCATGGTAGACCAGTATGTAAAGGCCAAACACGGAGAAACCGAGGTAACCTATATCGTTCCGGAGCTTGAGCCAGTCCTCAGGGAGACATACGGGCTTATAGTCTATCAGGAACAGGTAATGAAGATAGCCCAGGTCCTCGCCGGTTACAGCCTTGGAGAAGGGGATATCCTCAGGAGGGCCATGGGCAAAAAGAGGCACGACGAGATGGCCGCCCAGCGGGACCGTTTTCTGTCAGGCGCCAAAGAGCATGGTATCCCAGCCTCTAAAGCCAAGATCATCTTTGATCTGATAGAGAAATTCGCAGGCTATGGCTTTAACAAGAGCCACTCCGCTGCCTATGCCCTGATCGCCTACCAGACTGCCTGGTTAAAGACACACTATCTGGTGCCATTTATGGCCTCACTGCTCTCCAATGAACTGAAGAATACAGATGGGGTAATAAAGTTTATCCACGAGTGCCAGGCATTGGGGATCCGGGTCCTTCCCCCGGACATCAACCATAGCAGGACAGATTTTACTGTAGATGGTGAGAGTATCCGCTTTGGGCTTGCAGCCGTAAAGGGTGTCGGATCAGGGGCAATCGAGGCTATTGTCAAGGAGAGAGAGAAGAATGGCCTATATAAGAACTTTGAGGACTTTTGCTCCAGGGTCGATCTCAAAAAGCTGAACAAACGGATGTTGGAGAGCCTGATAGGGTGTGGCACCTTTGATTCCATGGGCCATAGACGCTCGCAACTCGTGGCTGTCATGGATGATGCATTTGAGCTTGGACAGTCCAAGAAACAGGAGCGCCTTTCAGGCCAGATGTCTCTCTTTGACTTTATGGCCCAGGCAGTACCAGAAAAGGCATTGGAACCCGTCCTCAACCTGCCTGACATACCTGAATGGTCTGACTCCGAACGCCTTGCCAACGAAAAAAAATCCCTTGGCTTCTATATCAGTGGACATCCCCTGGATACATACAGAGATGACCTTGCAAGGCTGGGCAGTATGGATACCAACAGGCTTCCCAGCATGGGTGATGGGGCAGAGGTCTGCCTTGGAGGTATAGTCCGGAGCAAAAAGGAGATCCTTACCAGGAAGGGAGACCGCATGGCCTTTCTGGTCCTGGAAGACCTGCACGGTTCTGTGGATGTGGTCTGTTTCCATGAAATCTATGCAAAGGTAAGGGACCTGCTTGAAGACGATTCCCCCCTGTGGGTGGAAGGCGTCCTCAAGAACGAGGACGATAAAAATGGCCACAAAATATTGGCGAAGTCTATAGAGGCCCTGGACAGGGCCTGCAAAAAGAGGATCAGTGGATTCCTGATTGAGCTTCGGGGAGACCAAATAGGTCCTGAGGCACTCAGGCCGCTGAAGGATATCTTGGCCAAATATCACGGCATATATCCTGTGAAACTGGCTGTCAGCATCCCGGACAGGGGCCAGGTCTTTCTGAGTCTATCTGATGAATACTCGGTGAGCGTAGACCCTGGGTTCTCAGATGATGTGAATGGTCTGTTGGGTTATAGAGGAATAAAGGCAGAGTTTGAGAATAGGGCGTCTTCATGATGCCACTGCTGTAGCCGTTCACG
>JALTHV010000268.1:2051-7615 GCA_027004315.1 Deltaproteobacteria bacterium | reverse complement strand
AAAATGATGCCCCAACTTATTGAGAAGTTACTTTTTTACTTCCACACGCTCTACCACTTTTCTGTAATAGATCTGGTTCTTTTCCAGATTAATGGGCCTTCTGCGTGACATATTAATCTTGGTTATCATGAGATTGAGTTTTTGTACCTGCCTATAGCGTTCTTTTTCATCATCCAGGCTCTCAAGCAGGTCCATCGCAGTCTTTATTTCTTTTTCTTCTTGGAGTTCAGGAGGCAAAAAACCAGCATTTTTAAGCATTTTGTATGCAAGCCGCAGGTCCTGAGGTACTAATGAGTTGTCTTCAAAGACCAGGGGCCTGCCTCTACCTTTGATATCGTCAAACTCTCCCCGTTTCATTGCCTCCTGGATCCGATTCTCCGCTATCTTGGTAAAGTTAAACATGGCCTGTTCCAGCTTGTTAGTGAGTGAATCATGGGGTAAAAATATCCAATATCCTTCATCAGTTTAGACTTTTTTTTCGAAAAAGTGTGTATTATTAAATTAAATGCTAATATCTAAACCAGAAAATTGAAATGTAAGTTTTCAATAAGTCCTGGCAATACAGTGTTCCCCCTCACCCAAACCCTCTCCCCTTGGGGAGAGGGCAGGGTGAGGGGATTAGCCTTGTAGGGATAAGAGCATGTTGGAAAAAGAAGCGGCCTGTAATCGGTTACCAAAATGGGAGCCCCCAACTTATTGAGAAGTTACTTTGAAATTAGGTAACCTATCTACGTCTTTGTATTTTTACCGATTTCAAATTTCAAGTTTGATGACTTCGTAAAAAATCAAAAATATCACGCAAAGTCGCCAAGACACGAAGTTTTTTCTTTAATAACAACAGATTGCCTTTGCGAGCTTTGCGCCTTTGCGTGAGAAAAAGACTTTTTGCAAGGACATCAAGTTTCATTGCCAAAATACAGGATCAACAAAGTGCAGACTTCTTTTGACCTGTCATGAAGGATGCCAACAGGTATCCTAATGGTTTAGATATTATAAAAGAAAAGGGTTATAAAATACAAGATCCGAATAGATTGAGCGGGGTCCTCCTTGTTATTAGAACTCAACCTGGAAAATTTCATACTCTTTGAAAAGGTCTCTCTCAGTTTCTCAAAAGGACTTACCGTACTTACAGGAGAGACAGGGGCAGGCAAGTCTCTACTTGTTGAGGCCCTGAAACTGGTCCTTGGTGCAAGGGCCGATCTTCAGCAGATCAGGATTGGGGCAAAACAGGCCATGGTACAGGCAGTATTTGAGACTATGCCGGAAGTCCAGCATCAGCTAGAAGATATAGGGATACCCTGTAATGATGAGATGGTCATAAGGAGGATAATGCCGCGGTCCGGCAGGGGAAGGATCTATGTAAATGGGGCTATTGTCAGCCTCCAGGACCTCAGGCTGATTACATCAGGTCTCGTGAGCCTTGCCGGACAGCATGAATACCAAGAACTTCTTCGCCGTGATAGACATGGGCCATGGCTGGACCGCTATGCCGTGCTCGAAGAAGATCTGAGGCAGATGGGCAATCTGTATCATGAAGTCAGGGGAATGCAGAGGGAGATGGAGTGTGCCAAGGCCGAAAGAGAGAAAACGGCAGAAAAAGTAGAAAGGCTTCAACAGGAGGCACAGGAGATCGACAGGGTAGCCCCCAGGCCGGGAGAGGAAGAAAGTCTCGAACAGAAACTCAAGGTACTGAAGGCCGCTGAGACCTTGCGGGCCCTTGGAGAGGCCTGCTATAGGACCCTCTATGCAGAGAAGGGGTCAGTCCAGGAAAGACTGGCAGGCTGCAAAAAAGACCTCGAACGTATGGCAGGGCTTGATCCCGGTCTGGAGGCAACGCTCAAAGAATTCGACTCCGTGACCTATCAGGCAGAGGAGGTGGCGTGGACCCTCAGGGAATACCTGCAGAGGCTCCAAAGCAATCCTGCAGAATTGGAGCAGATCGAGGAGCGTATCTATCAGCTCAGGGAACTCAAGAGGCACTTCGGCCCGGGCCTTGAGGACGTAGTGGCTTACAGGGAAACCATCGATAGAGAGCTTGCGGACCTTGGCAGAAAAAATGACCATATAGAGGAGTTAAAGACAAGGCTCAAGGAGGGGAAGGAGCGGCTCATGGCCTCTGCAAAGAGACTTTCTGAGAAGAGGTCCCGGGGGGCAAGGGAACTCTCTGCGGCCATCAGGGCCGAGCTTTCTGATCTGAAGCTGGCCAAGACCGACTTTGTGGTAGAGGTCAAGACTTCAGCCATGGACATAGGGCCTGCAGGTTCTGACAGGGTACAGTTCCTCTTTAGTCCGAATGTTGGCCAACCCCTCAGAGGCCTGGCATCTATTGCCTCAGGAGGAGAACTCTCAAGGGTAATGTTGGCCCTGAGGACTGCCCTTGCAAAGAAGGCAGGAGTCGAGACCATTGTCTTTGACGAAATAGATGCGGGAATAGGTGGAGAGGTGGCAGATAGGGTAGGAGATAAACTCAAGGCCCTCTCTTCCTTTGGACAGATTATTACCATAACGCACTTTCCACAGATTGCTGCCAAAGGGGATCGACATATAGTGGTAAAAAAGGTGGTCAAAGGAGACAATACAGTAACTTCTATAAGGGAATTAGAACAGGACCAGCGTCTTGAGGAACTGGCAAGGATGCTTGGCGGAGACCAGGAAGCGGCCAGGCTATATGCCGAAAGGCTGGTTGGCCCAATAGAGACCCAGTGATGGCCCGGCCAAGCAAATATCCCACCTGCCTGGCCCTCTATTCCGGAGGTCTTGACAGCATCCTCGCCTGTAAGGTCCTCCAGGAACAGGGCATACATGTCCTGGCCCTCAGGTTTATCACACCGTTTTTTGGCTACAAACTCAAGGGTCGAGAAGAGAGTTTTAAGAAAAAGACCCTTGCCGACTATGGGATAGAATCTGAGGTAATAGACATCTCCGAGATATATCTCAAGATGCTGAGGGACCCAAGGCACGGCTATGGAAGATACATAAATCCCTGCATTGACTGCAAAATCCTGATGCTTCAGGAGGCCCTCAAGAGACTGGATGAATTTGGGGCATGCCTTATTGCCACTGGTGAGGTGCTGGGACAGAGGCCCATGTCCCAGCGCAGGGACAGCCTCAGGATAATAGAACGGGACAGCGGTACAGAGGGACTGCTCCTGCGTCCCCTCTCTGCCCTCCATTTTTCGCCTACAGCCATAGAGACAAGGGGCATAGTTGACCGATCGAGGCTGCTGGGGCTAAGTGGCAGGGGAAGAAAGGACCAGATGGCGCTTGCAGTCAGATACGGTATAAAGAGATATCCTGCCCCTGCCGGAGGGTGTGTCCTCACTGATCCAATAATCTCCCAGAGACTAAAATGCATATTTGGACTCTGGCCTGACCTGGGTGTAAATGACTGTCTCCTTGCCCAGTTGGGGAGGCACTTTCTCCTGCCGGACAGGTCCTGGCTGGTAATCGGGAGAAGAGAAAGAGAAAATTCAAAGTTGGTATCCCTTATGACAAAAGGAGATATCCAGCTCAATATGGTATCGGCCCCAGGCCCTGTTGGCCTCTGGAGGAAGACAGATTCGGACACCTATGCAGCCCTTGCCGCAGGCATCCTGTGTAGATACACAAAGATGAAGGGACAACCGGCAGACGTAGAACTTTCTTGCCCGGGAATAGGGAAAAAGAGGATTGTCAGGGGTCTCGTGCTCTCAGATAGAGACATAGAGAGACTAAACACCGATTTTCACAGATATGGAAATCGCCATAGACATCCTGATAACATCGTAACCGTTCACATTCCCCCTGGCCAGTGGTAGCCTTTTTCAGGGGTTCAGGAGCAGCTTGATGCACAAGATCAGGGCACTCTGCCCATTAATCCGCACTGAAACCCTTCAAAAGGCTGCCGCTAGCCGGGGACGGTTACATAACATCACTGGCCTATGCTGTGTAAGGAAGTAATCATGTTTCAAACAGGGAGAAGAGAGCAATCCAACGGTACAAAGGCCGTTGCCTTTTCGGATTTTGCCATTTTTTTTGCTGTCTGCTGGATTGTCGTGGCGCTTTTTTCAAGCCTCCTCTTTAGGGTTCATTGGTTTGTCCCGGGCGATTTCAACTATTCAGCGGCAATGTACTATCACGGGATCATGGTCCCTGTCTTGATTCTCCTGTATCTTTTGACACAAAAGATATTTCCCCTGGAAGCAGTAAACGAGCGGGTCTATACCGCAGGTGCGATATCTGCCATCCTTCTGGTCGGCGCGGGTTCCATCTTCAATACCAGCAAGGGTATTTCTGTTGCCGTCGTGGTTCAAATCATCGGAATGGTGATGACGGATTGCCTTGGGATAACCCTGGTGGTTGCCATGGCCATATTTGCCCTGAAAAAAGATGGAAATGCAAGGAAAACAGGTATGGCATTCTGGCTTTTGTTTTCCTCTATCATAGCGATTCTTATATCAGCACCCCTTGGCCACCTTGCTGGCTGGTGTATCGACATCGGGATCAAATCCATCCCTGGATCAGGCGTGCTGCTCAATGCCATTAACATAAAACCCACAGCGTTCCAGGATGGCCTTGTGGCATCCCATTCTCACCTTATCGCAGCCGCTCTTTTGTGTGGATTGGCTGCGCTTACAGCCATATACCTCCAATATGAATCCCGTGGCCCTTGGAGAAAGAGGATGGGCATCCTGGGTTTAGGGATGACTCTTATCGCTCTTCTTTTGGCGACGGTCATTTATGTCTTTTCGGCAATAGCCGGATGGGAGCCACCTACCATTTTTGCATCGGGTCCGAACGGCATCCCGCTAGATGACCTGGTATTAACAACCGGAGAAATCGGCATCCTTCTGCTTATGGCAGGGCTTTCCGGGTCTCCGGGCCGGAGGGACACAAAATCTTTTACTCCCATTAAGGCAGCTATTCGAATCGCCATCTTTCTTGTCTGGGTACTTGGTTTCGTAGGCACAGTGCTTCTGGGTATCTATATCGAACTTCACGAAGGCTTTTACGGAGCAGGGGTATCCCCGGCGCCCGGGGCCCTTAACGATAACATTTTTATTCGGGCACACCTGCTCTACTCGTTTTTTCTTCTGCCAATTATCCTTGCCGTCCTGCTTGCCGTTGGATGTAAATACAATCACGCCACGGCACCAGGCCCATGGCCAAGGCTCTTTGTCTGGACCTCGGTTTTCGGGATGGCTTCAGGCCTGGCAGGTGAGATCCTGTGGTTTGTAACAAGGGGAGACAAGGTCTTTGTTGCCGGCATGTCTATTATGGGCGTAGCCCTTATCGCAGGCATGGTAAGTCTATGGCCGTATGCGACCGTTGAAATACCTGGCAGAAACCTCTGAAAAGGGAAAAATATGATATGTAGAAAAAATAGGGAGATGACTATTTGCGAGTGATATCTATATGTCCATGAAATATCAAAGAAAGTCCTAAATCATTGCACAATTGATTTACTGATTCACTACCAACCGCCTCTTCAGCTCACCTACACTCTGTTCCAGGCTTACTACACGCCTCTCCAGCTTTAAATGTTCGTCCCTTCGTACGATCACCTCATAAAGTCTGTCTAAGCG
>JALTHV010000268.1:0-1951 GCA_027004315.1 Deltaproteobacteria bacterium | reverse complement strand
TTGTTCGTCTCATCAATCCTTCGGCTCTGGTCGGCAAGATGAATGTTCACGTCATCAAGCCTTTTATTCGTCTGAGTCAAGATGGCCTTGATCTCACTGTTGTCCTGCTTGATCTGACTCAACTCCGGCAGGATCAATTCCTTTAGCGCAACCCTAATGGAATCCTTTATCTCCATAATCTGCTCCATTTCTAAAGTGAGTCCTTACATTTATTAAATATAATCGGATACCCTCTGCCAAATGTCAAGTATATAGCTTGAGTTAAGAAACGAAACCCAACGATCAAACTGGTCAAAAAAGCAGCATATACGCCCATGTAACCGGACCAAGTAGCCTTTGCTCTTCATCGGTCATGGCAATCCCCCACTGGTAGAAGCCGGAAGGGAGCCCTGCGGGATTAAATGCCTCAAACACGCCGTTTTTCCCAAAGAGCACACCGTCTATGGATTCCGAAGGCGGCTTAAGCCATGCAATGGGTGAAAGCGGGTCTTGATCAGAATCATGCCAGTTGCCGGAGCCATCCAGCCACCAGAGTGTGTTGTCTGGAGATAAAACTCCGATATATACAGCGGATGGTGTATCAGTGGGAGGAATATGAATGGAAACAGATATCGGGATATCCCTGGAAAATATATAAAAGGGCCTGGATGGAAGGGTAATATGTGGGGCAGAGACATTAAAAAGGATCCTCCCGTCAAGGGCTCCTTCACCATAGATGTCATCCCTCCCGGGATCCCCAAGATCCCGTGCACCGGAATCAAGGAGCGATCTCACGGTCGCGTTTTTTAAATGAGGGTTCATGCCCAGCAGATCCACCGCGGTGCCGCTTACCATGGCACAGCTAAAAGACGTACCGCTGGCGTGCACCTCCACCCCTCCGAGGCTTATCAATTGAATCGCTACTCCCGGTGCCATGAGTTCCATTTCCGGACCATGCGGCGAAAACCATGCAGGAGAATCACCGTAAAGCCCGCCTACGGCGATAACTTCATCCATAGATCCGGGGAATTCTACCAACCCCGGGTCGTTTCCTGCCGCTCCAACCACAATGGCCCCGGCATCATATGCCGCTCGTATTGCCAGGGAAACAGCCTCTGAATCCTTATCTACAGTAAGGCTCAGGTTTATCACCCTTGCCCCAAGCGATATGGCATAGTATATACCTTCCACAAGGTCTGCCGTGGAAAAGGTATCACTTGCGCCTTGGTTTATCTTTATGGGAAGCACCCTGCAGTCGGGAGCCAGGGACAGGATGACAGAGGTCACCTCGGTACCATGCCCGTTTTCATCCTGAGGATCATTATCGTCGTCGCCCATATCCCAGCCCCTCCAGTCATCCACGTATCCGTTTCCGTCATTATCGATTACATCTCCGGCAATTTCACCACTGTTTACAAAGGCCCGGGATGAAAATTCACTGTCTTGAAGGTCAATCCCTGTATCAATAACAGCTACCACAACTCCGGTTCCTGGAGAAAGCCTCTCGATCTCTTCGCCATCTATCTCTTTATACCAATCAGAATCCTCAAGCCCCTCAAGGCCGGGACTACTCTCAAATCGACCCGTACGCGAACGCTCCACGGATTGGACACCTTTTTGTTCCTTGAGTTCGCGGATGACTTCTTCTATACAGTCTTTTGAGACATCCATGCGAACTATCCGACTTCCTGGGATACGATGTAAACTGATAACACCACGCGGAATAGGTCTGAGCACCGCCTCTGGATTCAGAACAACCAGGATTTCCACTGTCTTTTGAGCCTGGCACGGAACCACATATCCCCAAAAAATAAAAACCACCATAAACAGAATCACTGTCACTTTCATTACAACACACCCACTCTCATTCCATATATCGTCTGATGCCCCAGCTCCGAATCGTCCCAATATTCATAACCCTCCATTCCTAAGGGACTATAATGAAATATTGCAAGACTACATAGGATTTTAT
>JALTHV010000267.1:2207-2544 GCA_027004315.1 Deltaproteobacteria bacterium | reverse complement strand
ATAGTAACCCGGAGGGAGAGACCATTTTTACATTTACTGTTCCTAAATACATTAAGACCCCGTGATGTATCATAATCTGAAATGACATCAGAAAAGATACCCGAGGCCTCAAAGGCCTTTGATGAGATAGCAGAGGTTTATGACGCATGGTACGATGATAATGTCCTTTTTCAGTGTGAATTGGATACATTGCGTAAGGTCCGTCCAGCCCCTCTTCTATCCTTAGAGGTAGGTGTAGGCTCTGGGCGTTTTTCACAGGCCCTGGGTATACAATATGGAGTGGATCCAGCACCAAGGCTCTTGAAATTGTCCAGAGATCGGGGGATTATCCCTATAC
>JALTHV010000267.1:0-2197 GCA_027004315.1 Deltaproteobacteria bacterium | reverse complement strand
TCTGGAGCAGGTCTATCTCATTTTTTCTATCTGTTTTTTAGAAGATCCGCTAAGGGTTTTACATGAGATAAGGTCAGTCCTCAAGAAAAGAGGCCTATTAATAATTGGATTTGTACCTAAAGATTCTGAGTGGGGAGTCTTATATGAACAGAAGAAGAAAGAGGGACACCATCTATACAGACATGCCTCATTTTTTTATTTGAAGGACCTGTTATCAGATATTGAGAAGATGCATTTCCAGATAAAAGGGGGAGTTTCCTCTCTCTTTCAATCTCCAGGCCTAAAAAAATATCACCTGGAAAGACCCAAAAGAGGCATTTATCCTGGTTCGGGGTTCGTTGTCTTGACGGCTGAGAGGCCCTGAGAGACCTCGGCTATCCTGGAATTTGCAGATGCTGGCCCCTTTTTAAAAATTCGGTAAGTTATTTTACATAATCTATCTTATGCGACATTATTGCTAAAGAAAAAAATTAGCTTATTACTTTTTGTCCATGTATCTCCTTGTGTGTCCATGGCTAGCCCTTCACAGCCTTCAGTCTGATGAGATCATCTATCATGGCCTGAGCGACCCTCTCAGGATCTATCTTATAGGTACCCTGCTCTATCTGCTCTTTAATGGCATTTATTTTGGCCAAACGTTCAGGATCTGAGGCATCCCTTCGATCTGCAGGCCGATTATTATTTTTAGTTTTCAATATGCTTAGAGAACCCCGGGGATAAAATAGGAATACAACTTTGCCCTTAATTTATCCCCAGGCCTTATATATTTTGGTTTTTGCCGTAACAGTATCTACTTTCCTACTGATTCGGACAATCTTGTTCCAGGCTTAAATTTTACTACCCTTTTGGCAGAGATTTCCATGGGCTCTCCTGTGCGTGGGTTGCGACCTGTGCGAGCTTTTCTCTCAGAGACGGAAAAGGTTCCAAAGCCTACTAGAGTTACCTTCTCTCCTGCCGAAAGTGCCTCAGTAACAGCCTCCATAAACCCATTTAGTGCCCTGTCTGCCGCACTCTTGAATATACCAGCCGACTGTGCCATACGATCTATCAGTTGTCCCTTATTCATGTTTACCTCCCCTTTGTGTGCTTTTTTAATCTTCATTTTTCTTTCTGACCTTGAGATCTACAATTCAGACATAAAGAAACAAATTTTTAAAGCCCCTTTCCAGAGAGAATTTTTGGATCTCTCCCCAGTGCCTTTCTACAACCGATTTATATCCCTCTGCAATATGTAAATAGGCCTTGTCTCCCTGGACATAGAATCTTGCAGACTCTATCTGTAGGCCCATAAGAAAATCCTCTGCGGCTTCTATCTTCTCGAGTAAATCAGATCTTATAACAGTACCGGCGGCTACTCTGGTCGCAAGGCATGACTCACTCGGCCGGTCCCATGTAGGTAAACCCAACCTGGCACTTAACATCCTTATGTTATTTTTGTCTAGTTTGCAATATGCAAGAGGGGTCTTTACTGAGAGTTCATGTATAGCCCTGAGGCCTGGCCTATCTTTATTAAGGTCATCCTGTTGGGTCCCATCGAGCAGATTCGAAAGTCCGGCCTCGTGGCAAATTGACCACAGCTTTCTATACATTATATATTTGCAACAATAGCATCTATCATCCCTATTTTTTATAATATTATGGAACTCAAAGGGGTTCCAGGGCACCTCCCTGAGCGGTAGGCCTATCTTGTTGGCAACACTATATGCCCACTTCCGCTCCCTCTCAGCCAGGAAAGAAGACATGAGGAGAAAGGGAATAACCGGCCCAGCACAGGACTCCAATGCCATCTTCAGTAGATATGTACTGTCTACTCCCCCTGAGAAGGCAATGCCGAGCCCGCCTCCTATTTTACCAAGGTATTCCCTCAATGATTCGCAGTGAATGTCATCAGACACTGCCCCTGTCTTGCCAAGGCGGCCCTCTTCCATACTAGCTTATAACGAAATCCTCGTCATGTGGGATGGCAAGAGTTCCTGAGGCTCTCCGAGTACAAAGCGACCTTCAATAATCCATTTTTTAAGTATCTCACTTATCTCCCTTGCCCTGATATAGCTGGACAAAGAGGCAGTTGGAATGTCTTTTCCATCTATCGTTATGGTTCCTTTCCTTAACTGGGCATAAGTTACCTCTAAAAGGCACTTATTTTTTCCATCAGGATAATCACGCCCGTAATCTACTACCGGGACCAGGATGTCCT
>JALTHV010000266.1 GCA_027004315.1 Deltaproteobacteria bacterium | reverse complement strand
TTTTGTGTAAGGATGCCCTTACGGATCAGGATCTTGATCAGGGGATCTTCTCTGCTGTGATCACTGGCCTGCAGATTTGCCCCCATGCCAAGCAACAGGACCATTGCCATAAAGAGAACAATCAGATTTTTTTTCATGTCTTTCTCTCTACCTCCCTATTTAGATATTCTTTAGGGTAAGCGTTCACGTCCCGGGGGGAATGTGAACGGTTACTCTTTAGGCGGTTTTAGCTTGAGTTTATTAGAATTGAATGATCTTAAGGTTAGATTTCTGTTAAATTAGGAAGGCAGACACCAGGATATATAAATTCACTTAATTTTAATATTTTCCTAATCTAAATCTAACAATCAGGGGATATAAACAGACAACAGTATTCAAGAGGAAAGGTCTTGGGATAAAATCCAAACTGGGAGGAGAAGCTATGAGATCAAGATTTATTGTCATGTTTGCATTGGTATTTGTTTTGTTGTCTTTTGTGTCAGATCCAGTGATGGCAGGGAATATTGTCATCAAGGGTTCCACTACGGTCTTGCCAATCGCACAGAAAGAGGCAGAGATCTATATGAAGCAGAATCCTGATGTGAAGATCTCTATTTCTGGTGGTGGATCAGGCAATGGGATCAATGCCCTCCTTGATGGAAGCACTGACATAGCAGACAGCTCCAGATTCATCGAGCCAACAGAGATAAGGCTTGCCGTCAAGAGGGGTATCTATCCCGTACCCTTTGCAATAGCCTATGACTGTATTATCCCAATCGTTCACCCCAGCAATTCTGTTAAGGACCTCAGTAGGTCCCAGCTTAAGGCCATCTATAAAGGAGAGATCAGAAACTGGAAGAAAGTGGGTGGGCCTGACAGGCCGATTGTGGTTATCTCCCGCGACACATCCTCTGGGACCTATGAGGTATGGCGCAAAAAGATAATGCAAGAGGAAAGGGTCTTCCCAGGGGCCTTGCTCCAGGCCTCTAATGGGGCCGTTGTACAGGCCGTTTCAAAAAACAGAAATGCTATCGGCTATATTGGCCTTGGATATATGGAAAGAGATATAAAGGCCCTGAAAGTAGATGGTATTATGGGCTCTAAGGAGACGGCCCTTAATGGGACGTATCCCCTCAGTAGGCCCCTCTATATGTTCACTAACGGATGGCCTACTGGAGATGTAGACAGATTTATCAAATTTATATTAAATCCCCAAAAGGGCCAGAAATACGTAAGTAAAGCAAACTACGTGCCTTTATACTAAAGGCTATGGCATAGAATTTCCCACTCACCCTGCCCTCTCCCTGGGGGAGAGGGTTTGGGTGCAGTGAAAATAGCTCAAAGCTGGAAGCTCAAGGCTCAAAGTAAGAGATTAAATATATGATTTTTGCCTTATCCCTTTGAGCTTCTGACTTTCAGCTTTGAGCTTTCAGCTTCCAGCTTTGAGCCAACTCTCATGCCCAGGGGTGTGAAGCACTAGTTAGCATAAAAGTTTAGGATAAAATATGATAAAGATAGATCGACACACTGGAAAAAGCCGGCGAAGGAAAGAAAAGGCTATACATGTTTCTTTCTTTCTTGTTGCCTTGACTTCCATAGTAGCCCTTGCCCTCATTGTAGTCTTTCTGTTTATGGAAGGCCTTCCTATCTTCGACAAGGTCTCTGTCCGCGACTTCCTCTTTGGCCGTTACTGGTATCCTACTGACAACCCACAGTCCTTTGGCATCTTTGCGTTGATTGTGGCATCTCTGGCGGTTACTGGCGTATCTGCCCTTATCTCTATTCCCTTAGGGGTGTTGACTGCACTGTATCTTTCAGAATGTGCCTCTGCCTGTATGCGGAGGTGGGCAAAGCCGGTTGTGGAGCTCATGGCAGCACTTCCATCTGTGGTGATTGGCTTCTTTGGCATGGTGGTAGTGGCCCCATTCCTACAAGAGGTCTTTGATATCCCTACGGGCCTGAATCTCTTCAATGCCGCACTGATGTTGGCCTTTATGTCGGTCCCGACCATCTGCAGCATCTCTGAAGACGCCATCTTCAGTGTGCCAAAGGAACTCAAAGAGGCCTCCCTTGCCCTGGGGGCCACTGAGTGGGAGACCATTTCCAGGGTCATCATCCCTGCATCGGTCTCTGGCATCAGCACGGCCATCATCCTGGGTATGTCCAGGGCAATCGGTGAGACCATGGTGGTGCTCATGGTCGCAGGTGGTGCGGCCATGGTACCCAGTTCTATATTTGATCCTGTAAGGCCCATGCCGGCCAGTATAGCAGCAGAGCTGGCAGAGGCCCCTTTTGGTAGCGATCACTATCATGCCCTGTTTGCTACAGGTATTGTATTGTTTGCATTTACCCTGTTTTTTAACCTGGTGGCTGACTATATCTCCAATAGATACAGACAGGCCGGGACAGCGACACTCTGAGAGCAAAGGATGAAAATGGACAATAAATTAAAAGGGCTCACGACCCGCCGCAAGGTAGTGCAGGCCATCTGGTTTGGCCTCTTCAGGACCTCTGCCATCATTAACGGGATGGCGCTGCTGATTGTCTTCTACTTCCTGATATCCAGGGGCT
>JALTHV010000265.1 GCA_027004315.1 Deltaproteobacteria bacterium | reverse complement strand
TAAAGAAATTCTGTTCACGCCTCTTTAAGACCTTGGCCAACCTGGATGAGACATGGGAGGTCATCTGCGTGGACGATGGCTCTTCAGACCGCACTCTAGAACTCCTGAAGGAGGAACAGGCAGCACGGCAGGGCATGATCGTAGCGGCACTTGCCCGAAATTTTGGACAGCATGCAGCGATTACTGCCGGATTTGCCCAAAGTCGCGGGAAATGGGTCATTACCCTGGATGCAGACCTCCAGAATCCCCCTGAAGAGATCCCAAAACTCATTGAGGCCTTTCGTGAGGGCCACGATCTTATAGGTACTATAAGGATCAGGAGGCAGGATACCTTCTTTCGCAGACTTGCCTCTCGTATCAACAACCGTCTGATTACCCGGATTTCAGGGATCTCTCTCCATGACTTCGGCTGTATGCTCAGGGGCTATAGCCGTGAGGTAGTAGATGGTATCCTGGTAAATCCTGAATATCGGACCTTTCTCCCTGCGCTTGCAACCCTATTTGCCAGGAGTCCGATAGAGATCCCGGTAAAACACGAAGAGAGGGCAGGTGGTACATCGAAGTACTCACTCCTGAAGCTCTTCAGCCTTCAACTGGACCTGCTTACTGGTTTTTCCCTGTGGCCCCTGAGGGTCCTGTTCTTTACGGGTATAGGGGTGGCATTCATTGGATTCCTGCTGGGCATTTTGATCTTGATACTCCGCCTCTATTATGGACCCACTTGGGCCGCAGAGGGCGTTTTTACCCTCTTTGCCGTACTTTTCTGTTTCATCGGTGCCCAGTTCTTTGCATTCGGAGTCCTTGGTGAATATATAGGGCGGATCTTCCAGGCCGTGCGGAAGAGGCCGCCATACGTAGTCCGGGAGATACTGCGTGGATAGATATAAAAAATCTGACATTCTGCTTGCCCTGGCCACTGTGTTTCTGCTCTTTTGGGCACTTGGAGAGAGGGGCCTCTGGACCTCAGAAGGCAGGTGGGCAGAGGTCACTAGGGAGATGCTCATTACCAGGGACTTTTTCCATCCCACTATCAATGGAGCCCCCTACTTTGACAAACCGCTCCTTACCTACTGGATTATTGCCCTGATATCCCCCCTTACCAGGGGTCTGAATGAATGGACCATCAGGATACCCAGCGCCATCTCTGGCCTCTTGGCCATCTGGGCCACTGTCTCTATAGGGAGACGGCTCTGGTCGGACAGGGTCGGTAAGACGGCCGGCTGGATCCTTCTCAGCACCTATGGATTCCTGTTCTGGGCAAGGACAGGGACCGCTGACATGGAGAACCTGGCGGCCATTACCCTGGCCCTGGCCTGGTATTGGTCCAGGAGAGACCGTCCAAAATTCAGTACCTTTCTTGTCTTTTACCTGATTGCCTTTGTCGGGTCCCTCACAAAGGGACTCACCGCCCTGGTGGTGCCCATCCTTGTGGTATTGCCTGATGTCTTTACAGGGGGGAGATGGAAGAAGGTATTGAGGCCTTCACACCTCCTGGCTGTAGTCCTGGCAGGGAGCATATATCTCATCCCCTTTGTCTATGCCTCCATTACCCGAGGTGGTTATCAGGAAAACGGGCTTGCCATGGTATTTCATGAGAATATCCAGAGGTATATCCATCCCTTTGATCACAGGGGACCTTTCTATTGCTATCTCTATTATATTCCCATACTCTTTCTGCCATGGACACCCCTATTCCTGGCGGCCTGTACCGGTACAGTCAGGAAATGGAAAAAACTGGATAGTAATACCAGGTGGTTGATAGAGGCCTTTCTCATTGTCTTTCTGTTTTTTAGTGTATCCGGGTCAAGACGGAGTTATTACATACTCCCAATCCTTCCCCTCTGTGCCCTCTGGACAGCGGTATTCCTAGAGAAAGATATAGCTATCAGGCATTGGGGCATCAGGATCCAGGTAGGCGTGCTGACTGCCCTTGTCCTCCTTGAAGTCATGAGTCCCTTGATCTGGCCAGTGCTTGAGAAATGCACTGGGTTCGTGCCTCCCAATGGCCTGAGGATAGCCACGTTGCTCAGCGGTCTGGCAGTGCCTGGATCCCTGGTGATCTCTCTATGGCGTACAGATAGGGTCTCTGCTATCCTGGGGACCAACAGGCCTGTAGCACCTCTTGTGGCCTCAATGCTGGTGATCATGGGGATCTTGTTCTGCTGGCAGACGGAGACCCTTGGAACCTATCGTACAGAACGCCCCTTTGCCTTGGAACTAAAACATAAATTTGCTGGGACCTGTCCAGAAAATGTGGCCTTTTTTCACAAGGTATCGACCAATGTCATCTTCTATCTGGATTTCCCTAGGCCAGTCAGGCTCCTTCCAGACCAGGATGCAGTCAGGCGATTTATAGAAGACAGATCAGTAACCAGGGTCTTGATCTCACGTAGAAGATATCTACCAAAACTGGCCTCTGTCCTGCCGGCCAGTATGCTAGAGAGACCTGACCTCACTGAAGATATCTATCCCTGGGAGAAGACCTCAAAAAAGCTGGTCGCCTGGGACCTGGAGAAGGCCTATTAGGCTGTAGGTTGTTAGATATGTAACTTCTCAATAAGT
>JALTHV010000264.1 GCA_027004315.1 Deltaproteobacteria bacterium | reverse complement strand
GCCAGCAGTAGCATTTTGAATGGTTTCAGGAGCATCGCCTGATGCACAAGATCAGGGCCTCTGCCTATTAATCCGCACTGAAACCCTTCAAAATGCTACCACTGGCCGGGGACGTGGAGGGTTGCAATAGGAGGGTGCGTGAACGGTTACGATTCTTCTACTACTATAAAAAATGAGGATGGATCGGCATTGATCTTTGCCATCCTGATACTGGCTTTATTGACCCTGATTGGTATCTCTGCGACGACTACATCGACCATCGAGGTACAGATTGCCGGAAATGACAAATTCCACAAGATGGCCTTTTACGGAGCAGATAGCGGCGTTTACACAATTCCAAAGGTTATTTCCAAGGCCCTCGATGATCATGCCACGCCTGGTGATTCAATTAATCATACATACGGTGCATTTACTTATTTAGATACAGGCACAAATGACGACGGGTCATCCGGATCCACTTTTTACAGAGAACTCGCAGGATTCGCTCCTAATGATACCTCTCCTGATATAAAATTTGCCCTTGGTGGCAATGATGTCAAAGTGGATGTTGAGCGAGACAGGGCAGAGAACTTGGTCGGGGGAAATGCAGAATTTGACATGGGGGCTAAAGCTATCTTTTACGATCTTGATTCCTTTGGGAGTGGACCGAGTAATTCCCTATCCAACATAGGTGCCGTTTACCGGAAGGTTGTTGGTACCGCAGGAGGTTCGTAATCATGACAAGATCAGCTATTTTTACTGTTTTACTCCTTATGGTCTTTTCAGTTGCTGACATACAGACAGGTCTTGCCACAGAGCCGTCCATAGCCGACTACACCAGCTACCCAATATTCATGGCGGAATCAGTTAAGCCGAATATCTTGATAATACTGGATAACTCCGGCAGTATGAACTTTTGCGCCTACGGCGACTGGCCAGGTGATGGAGGACTGGTCACGACCTGTCCTTATTCAGGACCTGGATATGGAGGAAATACCAATTATTATGGTTATTTTGATCCTGATGCACAATATACTTACTCTAATAACCGGTTTGTGAGGGACCCAAACGGCAAGTGGAACGGCAACTGGCTGAACTGGCTCACCATGAGAAGGATTGATATTGCCAGAAAGGTCCTGGTAGGGGGGCTGGCTGACTCACGTACAGGCAGTGGGAGCACGACTTTGATTGGAGACAATCACAGTGCTCAACCAAGCCGATATTATGTAAAGAAATTCAATAATAGCCAGAGTGCAATAGACCAGGGGATTGTGGTCTCTCCCTATACAGATCAGACCAAGAATTATTATTACATCATAGGAAACGGATATATCTATGTGTATAAAGATGCATATGATACTAGCCATCCCTTTTCCGGATATATTGATCGCTATAGCATCAAGGTAAAAAAGGATGAGGCAGAAGAACCTGATGAGTTTCTGAATGGAAATATCGCAGGGATACTCCAGAGAATGGCAGACAAGGCCAGATGGGGCCTGGAATTCTATAATTATGATGAAGGGGGGAAAGTCTATAGCAGTATTGGTGGAGATATAACTAATCTTATTACCAATATAGAAAATAAAAAGGCCGATACCTGGACCCCGTTGGCAGAGGCCTTTTACGAAGGGGTGAGATACTTTCAACAGAAATCTCCATATTATTATCCCGGTGATTACACGGTAAATAATTCTAATGATCCCTATTACTGGCAGGATCTACACGATTTCGTCCCCTGTGAAAAGAGCTTTATCTTGCTTATTACAGATGGTGAAAGCACACAGGACCGGGATATACCCTCGAATCTCCGGGATTATGACAAGGATGGGAATGATCCAGGGTCATATCCCTATTATGGTTCTGACTACCTCGATGATGTTGCCCTCTGGGCCCATACCAACGACCTGAGGTCAGATCTTGAGGGCACTCAGAATATCACCCTGTATACAGTATTTGCCTTTGGTTCCGGATCCCAGCTCCTCAAGGATGCGGCCAAAAACGGTGGATTTATTGATGAGAACGGCAATAATAGACCAGATCTGGAAGACGAGTGGGATAAAAACGGAGATGGTATCCCTGATACCTATTTCCAGGCACCGAACGGCTATGAGCTGGAGTCAAAGCTCCTTGAGGCCATAACCGACATCCTGAAGAGGGCGGCATCAGGCACGGCCGTCTCTGTCCTGGCCACATCCAGTGAAGGAGAGGGAAATCTGGTCCAGGCCTACTTCAGACCGACCGTTACCAGTGGAACTGAAGAGGTCAAGTGGATCGGTTACCTGCAGTCACTATGGGTCGATGACCATGGTAACATAAGAGAGGACACAAACGGAAACCATGCCCTGGATATAGACACCGATAAGGTGATCAAATCATTTGTCAATACCTGTGGAGATACACAGATAAAGCGGTTTAGCGTAAGTAAGGCCGATCCTTACCCAGATGTCAAAAATGATTCTTACGAGACCATAGAAATGAATGAAGTCAGGCCAATTTGGGAGGCAGGCAAGGTCCTGTCGCAGACAGATCCTGACGATCGCAAGATCTTCACGTTTATTGACAAAGATAACAATCAGGTAGTCGATG
>JALTHV010000263.1 GCA_027004315.1 Deltaproteobacteria bacterium | reverse complement strand
AACTTATTGAGAAGTTACGATGAAACTTGATAATGCATAGTATGACAATGAAAGGACAAAATTTATAATGAGCGTTGCACCGCTTGGCCCTGAAAAACTCCGTCTGAATATAGACCCTCAAAGCCTGAAGTTCCAGCGTCTCAGCCAGTTTAAGTCCAAGGAGGGGTCTATACTGGCGCAGGAAAGGGCCATCCAGGCCCTTACCTTTGGCCTGAGGATGAAACACCACAATTTCAACGTATATGTGGCAGGAATCAAAGAGACAGGGCTTTCTGATCTGGCCCGCTCTTATGCCGAGGAAGTGGCCAAAAATCCATCTCTTCCGCCTTCTGACTGGTGTTATGTCCACAATTTTCAGAGACCGGACAGGCCCTCTGTTATAGAATTTCCAAAGGGTAATGGCCAGACATTCAAGAAAGACATGGCAAAACTGGTAGATGATTTCCAATTCCAGATACCCAAGGTCTTTGAAGGTGAGGCATATACTCTCCAGAAAGAAGAGATAATAAAGGTATTTAATCAAGACCGGAGGCAGATATTTCAAGGACTTAATGAAAAGGTACGCAAGAGGGGCTTTATATTACAGTCAGATCAGACCAGCATGACAGTGATCCCGGCAAAGGAAGACGCCTCTCCCTTCACTCCTGAAGAGCTATCAAAATTATCTGAAGAGGAACAAAAAGACCTCAAGGCCAGGAGTGAAGAGGTCCAGAAGGATATGGGCGCTGCAATAAGGCGCATTCGCCAGTTGGAGCAGAAAGTGCGTCAGGACCTGAAGGACCTGAACCAAAAAGTGGTCGCCCAGGTAGTAGGTAAGCTTGTGGGACCATTGAAGGAGAAATATAAATCTAGCAAAAAGGTCTTGGGCTACCTGGCTGATGTAATGAAAGACGTAATAGAGCACATGGATGACTTCCGCCCAAAAGACAGTGGTAGCGCAGGCATCGGCATGCCCTTTCCCTTTCCTGGTATGGGTCCGAGCTTTACCAGATATGAAGTAAACCTGCTGGTTGACAACTCGGAGAATGAGGGCGCCCCTGTCGTTATAGAAGGCAATCCGAGCTATCCACACCTGTTTGGTGCAGTTGAACGTAAGGCCCAGTTCGGTGCACTTTTTACCGACTTTACCATGATCAAGCCGGGGTCAATTCACCGTGCAAATGGTGGCTATCTACTGATAAAGGCCATTGATCTCTTAAAGTGGACTTTTTCTTATGATGCACTCAAGAGGGCCTTGAGGGACAAGAAGATAGAGATCGAAGATCCCGGGGAACAGTTTGGGCTATTTACAACCGGGGCACTAAAGCCTGAACCGATCCCATTACGCATCAAGATAGTGCTTATGGGAGACCCTTTTATCTACCAACTCCTGTATAACTATGACAGAGACTTCAGGGGGCTTTTCAAGGTCAAGGCCCACCTCGATGTCGATGTCGACAGGGACAAAGAGAGGCTGGAGCAGTTCTTATGCTCAGTCAAGGCCCTTGTAGAACATGAAGGACTCAGAGACCTGGACAGGACTGGAGTTGCAAGGCTCATAGAGTATAGTTCTGAACTCGCAGAATCCCAGGAAAAACTGAGTCTTAAGGTAGCGGATCTTGCGGACCTGATTCGGGAGGCGGATTTCTGGGCAGGGTCCGAGGGAAGTGAACTTATTGAGGAAGAACATATCTGCAAGGCAATAGATGAAAAGATCTATAGATCCAGCCTATATGAGGATCACCTGCAGGAAATGCTCAAGAAGGGGGTCCTCAAGGTAGCCACCAGCGGAAAGGTAGTGGGGCAGGTAAATGGGCTGGCCATCTATGACCTCGGTGACTACATATTTGGCAAGCCCTCAAGGATTACAGTGAATATTGCCCTTGGCAAAGAGGGAGTTATAGACATAGAAAGGGAGGCAGACCTCAGCGGGAATATTCACACCAAGGGCGTTATGATACTGGCAGGTTATCTGGGGGCCCATTTTGCAGCAGACCGTCCCCTGAGTCTGTCTGCCTCTATCTGCTTTGAGCAGAGCTACGGCCTGGTCGAGGGAGATTCTGCCTCCGGGGCAGAGCTGTTTGCCCTCCTGTCCGCACTCTCTGATGTGCCCATTGATCAGGGGATAGCTGTTACAGGGGCCGTGAGTCAAAAAGGAGAAATCTTGCCAGTAGGTGGTGTTACCAGAAAGATTGAGGGCTTTTTTGACCTATGTGATGCAAGAGATCTCACTGGAGAACAGGGAGTGATAATACCAGAGGCAAATATCAATAATCTCTTGCTCAAGCCAAGGGTAGTAAGGGCCGTGAAAGAGGGCAAGTTCCGGATCTGGGCCATCGGCAGAGTGGAAGAGGGTATAGAGATATTGACCGGCCAACCTGCCGGGGTCCCTGGACCTGATGGATGCTATCCGGACGATTCAGTATTTGGAAAGGTAAATGCCAGGCTGCGGGAACTTGCCGAGGAGGCCAAAACCTATGCTGAAAAGGGAAATACAGAGACCAGGCATCCCAAATAACGATAAGGCTATAATTATGCATCTATTCTTACGGTAAACAGAGATGATGTCCTCGCAAAAAGTCTTTTTCTCATGCAAAG
>JALTHV010000262.1 GCA_027004315.1 Deltaproteobacteria bacterium | reverse complement strand
AAGTAATGGCCTATTTTAACCGGTATGGAGCCCCTAACAGGGACCAAAAAGGGGCCTGGGCCGTACTGAGGGAGTCAGCAGAGGCAATGCTGGTCCTGCTCTCTCCCATGGTCCCGCACATAACAGAAGAGCTGTGGCAACTCCTTGGCCACCATGGTCCCATAGGCCTCGAACCTTGGCCTGTTGCAGACCCTGAAGTTGCCAGGTCTGATACCATAAATATCGCAGTGCAGGTAAACGGGAAACTCCGCAGCCAGCTAGAGGTGGATCAGGGGGCAGACAGAGACATAGTAGAGTCAATGGCCCTGGATGATCCAAAGGTAAAGCACCACACAGAGGGGAAGACCATACGCAAGATCATATATGTACCTGAAAGGCTGATAAACATCGTTGTGGGATAAGATAAGCTCAGAGAAGTGTGGGGGCCACTTTATGAAGATCCTCAAGGGAGTGCCCAAGATGCGTCACCCATTTTTTTTGCCCTTCACTATCTTTATCTTTGCCCTTTTTATCCCGGGCTGTGGATATCACCATTCTGAACGGGCAGGGCTGCCTCCATGGATAAAGACCATATATGTGGCCCCTTGGGCCAACCGCAGTAATGAATTCCTCTTAGGGACTTGGATAACTGAGGAACTCAGGCTGGAATTCCTGAGGGGCAGAGGGCTGGGACTCGCACCAAGGAACGAGGCAGATGTGATCCTCAAAGGCAAGGTCGTAGAGGTAAGGACCAGTGGCCTCTCCTATGTTCGATATGATCAGGCTATTGAACGACGTATTACGGTCGACTGCGCTGTATATTTAACAGATCGCAAGACTGGCAGGGTCCTGTGGAAGACCACTGATATAGTCAGAGAAGAGGGCTTCCTAGTGGGGATGACTATAATGGAGACCAACGACCTTAAGAATGAAGCCCTACACAAGATCAGCCATGACGTGGCTGATATAGTATATCACAGAATTACTGGTGTATTTTGACCTAGTGTCCAGTCAGGCCTGAATCTAAGCCGCCTTTGACTTTATCAGGGACTGGAGCTTCCTGCTCAGTCTGGAAATTTTTCTTGA
Source organism: Deltaproteobacteria bacterium (assembly GCA_027004315.1). Lineage (GTDB taxonomy): Bacteria > Desulfobacterota > Dissulfuribacteria > Dissulfuribacterales > UBA3076 > JALTHG01. The sequence continues at coordinate 1,518 of JALTHV010000262.1, read as the reverse complement.
GGCTGTACGCTTGTGGAGGATGCCATTTTTGCCTGCTGACTTGGCAATGACCTTTTGTGCCAGCTTCATGCCTTTCTGGGCCTTTTCAATTGACTTTTCTGCGATTGCGGTTTCAACTAGTTTTGTGACGCTTTTTACCTGGGTCTTTTTTGCCTTATTGCGCAGTTGCCGCTTGTTGTTCTGACGTGCCCTCTTAAGGGCGGATTTATGGTTGGCCAATCTATCCTCCTATGTTCTGTTACTACAATGTATATTTTGCCATGAATCTAGATTATAGAACAGCAAAATTTGCCAAGGAAAAGATACTCTCTATAATATGATTCATGCCTGATGTCAATATGGATTTTTTAAGCCTCTTAGATCACTATTACAAAATATTCCAGAATATGTCTGTTTTTAAGGCACTGGTTACAGTAATAATCTATCTATTGTTGGCCAAGGCCGCGGATATCTTTATAGACAGGATCCTAAAGCGTCTGGCAGGCCTCACAGAATTTGGCCTCGATGACAAGATAATATCCTCCATCCATGGTCCTATATGTTGGACTATAGTCCTGTTGGGTGTCCTGCATGGCCTGATATGGCTGAAGCTGGGTCCACCATGGGGTATCGTGTTCCCCGGCATTGCCAAGACCCTGATCCTCTTTACATGGTGGATTACGGCTATCAGGACAGCGAATTGGCTGGCAGACCACAGCCTTCCATTGATGGCTAAAAGCGGGGATATTGGACGTAACATCTTCTTTCTCTTTAAAAACATAATCCGTATTGCAGTTCTGACCATAGGTATCCTGTGGGGACTTGCTATATGGAATGTGGATCTCACGCCCCTCTTTGCATCCGCAGGAATTGCTGGAATAGCCGTTGCGCTGGCGGCAAAGGATACCCTTGCCAATTTCTTTGGCGGTGTCAGTATATTTGTAGATAAGTCCTTTAAGGTGGGAGACTATATAATTCTAGATACCGGGGAGCGTGGAGAGGTCGTGGATATAGGCATCCGCTCTACAAGGATCAAGACCAGAGACGATATACTTGTTACCATTCCCAATTCTATCCTGTCTAATTCCAAAATAATCAATGAAAGCGCCCCGGTCCCCAGATTTAGGATAAGGGTGCCTGTGGGCGTGGCCTATGGGAGTGACCTGGAACAGGTAGAGAATATCCTGGTGGACGTGGCAAGGTCCAATCCCCTGGTATCAAATATCCCTGAGCCAAGGGCCAGGCTGAGGCTCTTTGCGGATTCGTCGATAAATTTTGAGCTGCTGTGTTGGGTAAATAGCCCAAGGGATAAGGGCCTTGCCATACATCAGCTCTTGAGTGCCATCTATAAGAGATTTGAAGAGGAAGCTATCTCTATCCCATTCCCTCAGAGTGACGTACACCTTTTTTCTCCAAAAGATCAAGTAAGTTCTCAATAAGTTGGGGCATCATTTTTGGTAACCGATCATATTCCCCCGGCCAGCGGTAACTTTTTTCAGGGTTTCAGGAGCATCGCTTGATGCACAAGATCAGAGCACT
>JALTHV010000261.1 GCA_027004315.1 Deltaproteobacteria bacterium | reverse complement strand
GTCGAACCCGACATTCCTCTCGTTACAAGGCATTGTCTTGTAAGGCAATCTTGATGTCTTAGCAAAAAATCTTTTTCTCACGCAAGGACGCAAAGCTCGCAAAGGCAATCTATTTTATTAAAAGAGAAAAACCTCGCCCTGCCCTCTCCCCCAGGGGAGAGAGTTTGGGTGAGGGGGGACGCTGTATTGCCCCAATTTATTGAGAAGTTACAGAAATACTCAATGGCTATCCAGTACTATTTTAACGTTATGAGCACCCGTAAGGCCCCAAGCAGAAAGAGAACAATGGCTACTGTCTGGTGATAGGGGAATTTTAAGTACTCTACAAAAAAGGCCGCTGTGATGAAGATGGCCCCTATACCTATAGGCTTCAGGTAGGCACGGACATATTCTCCTAGGAGTTCCAGGGTCTCTCCAGACAACTTTATGTGGAGGTTCTCTTCGCTTAGGTCTGAGATAATGAGCTTCAGTCTTCGTGCAGTCAGGGGCAGGGCCAAGATCTCATCCTTGAGTGTAGGGAAGAGTCCTGTACCTGCACCCAGGGCCCTGGGGATGTTTTTCTGGAGCACAGGCAGGATGTCTTTGACCCCATTAAAGTTTTCAATAAATGTAGTCCCAAGGCCCTCGATGAGGGAGCTGGTCCGCATGACATAGACCAGTTCCTGTGGAATCTTGAAGGGGAGTTCCCTCATGGAATCCAGGACATCAAAGGCCAGGGTCTGCATAGTCACAGCGCTCAGATTTTCGTTGCCAAAGATGTCAAACATACGCTCTGCCAGTTCCTGCATCTGATCCTCTCGTGCCATGGCCGCGATTACGCCCAGGCGCTTGCACGAGACGATAAAGAGTTCAAAGTCCTGCTCATTGGCGGCCTTGATCATCTCGATCATGGCAATCCGGGTAGAATTGGGCAGTCGTTTGACCATTCCAAAGTCAAGGACAACCAGCGTACCGTCTTCCCTGACCAAGAAATTCCCAGGGTGGGGATCTGCATGAAACAGGCCGCATACCAGCATCTGCTCTATATAAAAAGAAATCACCTTGTCCATAAGGAAAGTAAATGGGATATTGGAATGGGCCAGGGCCTCTCTGTCATCAATACGTACTCCCCTCTCAAAGCTCATGACCAAGACATTGGTGTTGCAATAACGGGGGTAGACATCGGGAAAACGGATATAGTCCTGTTGATATATCTTTTTGAATTTGCAGAGATTGTCCAGTTCAATGGAGAGGTCCACTTCTTTGACAATCATTGCGGCAAATTCATTGAGTACCGCTTCTAAGGAATTTTTGGTAAACCGGCTAAAAAGGGGCTGGAAGACATAGAGAAAGATATGCATGATTCGGATATCGTCGGCGACATCCTTTTCGATATTCAGACGACGTATCTTTACTGCGGCCTCTGTGCCGTCTTCCAATATGGCCCTGTGCACCTGGCCTATAGAGGCACTGGCTATCGGCCTCTGCTCGAATTGACGAAAGGGACGGGTTGATCCAAATGCCCGTGCATACATGACCTCAAAATCGGCCTGGGTCATGGGATCAACCTCGTCGTGGATAGTCTTTAGTTCACGCAGATATTCTTCACTGAAGAAGTCGGCCCTGGTGGCCAGGACCTGGGCCAACTTGATAAAACTTACACCAAGATCAAGGATGGTCTGCTTAAAAGCAACTGGATCCAGGGGACGAATAAACAGGAAACGTTCTTTTCTGCGGACAATGAGAAATACAGTAAGCAGGAAACGGAACGTCTTCCATATCCGTCCCGGGGCATAGTTCTTGAGCATCAGGAACCTTTAATCAGTGTCTTGAGTTCCTCAAGGTCCTCCTTAGTGACCAACCCTACCTCATGGATAGTATCTTTGATCTTTTTCTGGATACGTGAGTCAATGGCCTCTTGCTCCTTTTTTGCCCGCTCTTTTGCATCCTGGGCAAACTTTTTGGCATCCTCCTTACTGATTTCTCCACGATCTTCCAGTTTCTTGAGCCGTTCCTTAAGCTTGTCCTTGGCCAAAAAGGCCGCTCCAAGTCCAAAATACAATAGATCTTTTACCTCCATAGCCTTTCTCCTTTTTGATAAAAGTTCATACGAAGAATTTCTGTAACTTCTCAATAAGCCGATGTCTGGGTTCAGGCCTTTGCCGGAATGACGTCTGGATATGATTCTCTGTCATTCCTGCTTTTCATACTCAAGTTCAAAATCGATCATTTTCTTTGCATTTTTAAAGGCAACCTCTTCATTCTTTCCTGCGGCCTTGGTATATTTTACCACCTTTCCCTCTCTATTGACTATATCCATTGCAAAGATAGAGCAGGAATGCCTGTCCTGATGTGGCGTGAGCTTGATGGTGTGGCCCTTGTATTCCATGACTTTTTTAGAATCTTCCATAGAAATTTCCTCCATCTGACAAAAAGTATCATATTCAATCTCTGAGTAACCGATCACACCCCCCTCCTGTTGCAACGTCCACGTCCCTGGCCAGCGGTAGCATTTTGGAGGGTTTCAGTGCGGATTAATAGGCAGAGTGCCCTGATCTTGTGCATCAAGCGATGCTCCTGAAACCCTTCAAAAGGCTACTGCTGGCCGGGGGGGATGTGAACAGTTACGCCGCATCTTGCCTGCCCTTTCAGTCTTACGACACTTCAGACTTGAAAAGAGAATGCCTGAATAAAATCTCTGCGTCAATATGGGCCTTGGCCAGTTCCACAAGGTGCCGGTGGTGTGTAAAAAAGATGACCTGCGTCCGCACGGCCAGTTGGGCCAGGATCTGCAGTGTGGCGATTGACCGCTCGTCATCGAAGTTGATCAATATGTCGTCAAGGATGAGCGGCATTGCCTCATTTTTCCCCAGATATGTCTCAAGACTGGCCAACCGGACCGCAAGATAGAGTTGGTCTACAGTCCCATCGCTCATGCCCTCGACACCAACGGTATCCCTGCCTCCAGGACGGATGCCCACAAGTAATGCGCCGCCTTTTTCGTCAACATCCAGGCGGATCCCATCGAATGAACCCACTGTCATACTCCTAAAGAGCTCACTCGATCGTTTTAGGACCGGACCCTGGCTCTTTTCTCGATAGGTCTCAATTGCCTGGCTCAAGACCATGGATGCAAGGCGGAGTCTGACATACTCTTCTGTCCTGCCCTCAATGTATGCCAGGAGCCCCTGCCTCTCTTCGGCCAAGTCTGCCGCACGGGCACTGCCATCCATCTTGCTGAGCTCAGTCTTTTCACTCCCGATGGTCTGGTCAATCTCTGATTTTCTCCGAACCAACTCCCTGATCTCCTGAGTGAATCGCTCTATAGCCGCATCGATCCCATCCGGGTCAATGGTCTGGGCATCCTCTATGAACTCTTCAAGTGTTGCACCGGCACTCAGTCTGCATATCTGTCCCTCCACCTGTTTCAAATCAGCCTGGACCTGCCTCCTGTGGGCAGAACGCTCCTCAGCGGCAGGTAGGTCTCTATAGTCCTTGCACCCGGCCTCTTCACACATAGTTGCCAATTGGGCCTGGATCTCTACTATCCTGGCCCTGGCAGCCAGGAGTCCCTTTTCTTGCTGTCTTTGTCTCTCTCTCAGGGCCTGCTGCTGTGCCTCTGCCTTCCTGGCACGTGTAAGCCTGGCAGTAAGTTCTAAGACGGCCTGTTCCGGCGAGACCCTTAATAATTCAGGGGCCTCATTCCTTGCCAACTCAGTAATCTTTTTGGAAAATTCCCCGGCATCCCTGTCGATTCCCTCGATACGTCGGCGAAGTACTCTTGCCTCCTTGACCTTTCCAAACAGGTCCTTGAGGTCTTCCAGTACGGCATTGGCCTGTGCCGGACTGGCATCGGCCCCAAGACCCAGTGGGCGAATCGCCTCTGCCCAGTTTGATTGCCAATCCAGGAGACCCTGCTCAGTCTCTCTGGCCCTTGACTCCGCATCCCGAAGCCCTTCCCTGCACTTTTCCAGGTCCAGAAGGACTCTATTACGTTCAGACTGCACCTCCTCGATTTGATCTACAAGCCCTTGGCCCCTCTCAATGAGGTGCGCAAGTGACTCATCACCTGTACAGGGCCTGCCAAGGGATCCAAGGCACCTACCCAACTCCTGGCGGTGCATCTCAATCCGGGCCTTCAGCTCCTCTGCCCTGGCCCTGTGTTCTCGAATGGCTGAGATCTGTCTCACTATGGCCATCTGATCCTGTGCCCAGGCGCGCATCTCCCTTGGCGATCTCGGTAGAATCCCTGTTGCCTTCCAGAGTTCTGTCCATTCCCGTTTTGCCTCTTTCAGCCTGGCCTCTTCGGTCTCGATCAGATCTTTAAGGTGCCTGTATCGGTTCTTGCAGGTCTCGATGTTACTGAGGAGCTGGGCCTTTTTTGCAATCCTGTCTGCCTCACGGCGGAGCCGATCTGCAAGCCCATCGGCCTGCCGGACACTGAGCTCGTATGCCCCTGCCAGGCAGTCTGCAGGGCTAAAGGCAGCAATGAAGTCTTCCTCTCCCCTTCCAGGTAGAGATCCCTCTTCCCATGCCCTGCGGACGAAGAGCCAGCCCTGGTCACGTCTGCGTCTTGCATCAAAAAGTTCCTCCTCTGTGGGGACATCCTGCTCCAGAGACAACTGCCTGAGCTGGCCCTCAAGGTCCACAATCTGTCCCTCCAGCCCGTGGATCTCTGACCACTGGCCCGTAACCAACCTCTCGTCCAGACGGCCCTCAAACAGATCAATAGTCTCAAGCGGAGGAATTGCAAGTGCCTCTAGGTCCTCTATTTCCCCTGCCCAGAGGTCCTGCCTCTTGAGACTGAGTCTTGCTGCCTGCTCGGCCTCCCCTATCCTTCTGCACTCGGCCTGGTATTCCTCTTCCAATGGCCCATACTGCCGTACACGTTTGATGGCCCTCTGAAGCTCCATTGTGTCCCGTGGTGTCTCAAGACCGGCAAGGTGCCTCTCCAACTGGTCCCTCTGCAGGGAATACCTGTTTATCTCTTTCTTGATACCCTCCAGTGTGGCCACCAGCCCCTCGTGTATACTGCCCAGCTCCTGGATCCGGACCGTCTCTGCCCTGCCCAGGCGGAGTTGCTCGACCTGATCGAGTGTAAGGTCATTGCGGAGTTCTCTGAGGATGGCCCCTGCCTCTGCCTCCAGGCCCTCCTCCTGTACTACAAGTCTGGAGCGGTCCTTCATGGCCTTGCGATGGCTACCCAGGTCCTGGTGCAGTTGTTCGATCAGGCCGGCGCTCTCAATAACGGCCTCTGGGATATCCAGGCCCCCAAGCGCCTCCTTGACATCCCTGAGATCCTGCCTGGCCTGTGCCTCTCTGTTCTCTGCAATCTTGAGCTCTGTGAGGGCCTTCTCTCGTCTATCTCCAAAGTCCGTAGGCAAAAGCACTGCATCGACACAGGTCTTGAGTTCATTCAAGAGTCCCTTACGCCGGGCTATGGCAGGCAGGGCATCCCTAACCCTCTCCAGACGGCTCAGGTCACGCTGCCTCTGTTCCAGCTCCTTTTCAACAGATTTCTTGAGATTGATCGCCTCCCGCAGGGCCCTATCGTGCCTGGCCCAGTCCTGACCTGGCAACTCGGCCTCCCGCAGGGCCTTTTTATTTTCCCTGAATCTGGCCAGTGCCGCATTGATCTCCTGTGTCTGTCCCCTTGGTCGAAAGATGGCCTCTGCCTCTGCCTGGAGCCCGTCCTGGACCCTCTTGAGATCGGATATCCCAGAGCCTGCGGCAAAGAGGAGCCGGCCTACATCTCCACCCCCCTGAATAATCTCTCTTCCACCTCGAACCAGATCGGTGTGGTCAATGCCAAACATCCTGGCAAAGAGATCTGCATCCACATTGCCCAGGAATCTCTTGAGATACGAATCATCTATCGGTGTCGTATCGTCTGGCGCTCTAATGGTATTGATCCTGCCCTTCCGACGCACAAACTCCAGGACTGTGCCGTCGTCCCTCCGGAGTCTCCCTGCTATACGCAGTTTGCTATATGGGTGGACAAATGCATCCGGAGACCTCTCAGGTATGCCATATAGCAAGCACCTGAGCGCCCGTAGGGCAGAGGTCTTACCTGCCTCATTTGGACCATATATGATGTGCATGCCTTCATGCCCTTCGTCGAGGTCAAGTATGATATCACGAAAGGGACCAAAGGCGAGGAGCCCTATCTGGAGGATCTTCATTCTGTCCCCCTTGACCTGAGGCGATGGAGCAGGATTGGCCGGACCTGATCGAGCATACTGGCCAGCCTATCAAGGTTGTCCGGAGAGATGGCGTCAGGGTCTGTCTTGAGCTCCCTTGGCAATTTTTTCCAGAGATCCATTAAGGACCCACCGAATGCCTTCAGGCGGGCCGGATCAGAGTGGAGGTCTTCAAAGGACCTGAGGATCTCACCCACAGGGCCATCGAGATCCGGTGCCTCTATTCCAGAGGGAGGTCTTGTCCGCAACATGACTTTTTCGATCCAGATCCGGCCGCTGCCCATATCTATGGCCATTGAGCGGACCTCATTTCGCCAGTGCTCCGGATCGGCTGCAAGCTCTGTATGGGCCCCAGATATACCGGTTATCTCGATCCGTACCACCAGAGGCAGGTCGTTTTCTTCCAGGAATCCTTCAAGGTGCATACGGATGCAGTCGAGGACATCGAGGCATCTATCCATATCTGAGGCATCTATCTCGCAACGCAACCAGCGAACGACGTCAAGGGGACAAAACTCAGGAACGGCACTCCCCCTGTCATCCACAGTGATAAGCATACACCCTCTTGGCCCGGTCTCACGGATGTGCCTGCCCTGGATATTCCCCGGGAATACGATCAAGGGATCCTTATGAAGGATCTCCCGCTGATGGACATGTCCCAGAGCCCAGTAGTCATAACCCCTTGACAGCAGTCCCCCGACCGTACATGGGGCATAGGACTCGTGCCCTTCCCGTCCGGTCGCACATGTATGGAGCATCCCGATGTTAAAGTAGCCGGAGATAGCCAAGGGATATCCTGCCGACAGGTCTTCCCACACCGCCTGCCTTTCAAAGCCCTGACCGTGGATGGCGACCCCGAGGTCATCGAGGTAAAAGGTACCTGGCCTGCTGGTGGGAAATATATAGACATTCTCAGGAAGCCGGAGTGCCCTTGTCATCTTGCTGGCAGCGTCGTGGTTTCCCTTAATAATATAGACTGGGATCCCGGCCTCACGCAACCTTGTCATCTGGGAGACAAAATAGAGCCCTGTATTGTAGTCCTTCCAATCACCGTCATAGAGGTCACCGCCAATGAGGATGAAGTCCACATGCCGGGCAAGGGCCAGCTCGATGAGGCTTTCCAGTGCCCGCCGCGTGGCATGACGCAGCCCTTCGACTGGAGCACCCCCATACTCCTCAAGCCTCAATACGGGACTGTCCAGGTGGATGTCTGCTGTATGGATAAAACTAAACATAATACGCCGAATAATGCTAACGATTAGATGTAAGATCCGCTATATAGCTAGGCTCTCGCCTGCTACAGACAAAAAAACGCTACCTTTGTATAATACAAAAGTAACGTTTTTTGAACTACTATTCTGTTTTTATGTCTTAGAAATAGATAGATCCTATAATACAAATCGGGCTCAATTACTCTCCATATACAATAACTGTAAGTTTGGCATAGACCCCTAAGACATTAGTACTCTCATACTCTACATGATCAATCTTAGTAATGCCACCATTTTTCATGGCCGCCTTTATGGTCGCATCTCCGCTTCCAAAGCCCAATACAGAGGTAACAGTAGCCGTACCAACCTTA
>JALTHV010000260.1 GCA_027004315.1 Deltaproteobacteria bacterium | reverse complement strand
AAGGAGTCAAGACAGTCCAGGGCCCAGTATCAACAAATGCATCATATGTATCCCAGGCACCTGCGAAGCCCCAAATGGCCTCGTCTGCGCATCAAAAAGGACTGTCAAAGAGAGAGACAGGTAACAACACCACAGGCAAGGTCCTGAAGGCCGCTGAGACAGAGACTACATATACCATTTATCTAAGATCATATCCAGACAGAGATCTGGCCCTCAGCGCTGCAAAGAGATTGACAGGGCTGGGACATGAGATCTACATCTCCAGGGTAAATATACCTGGAATAGGGACTCAATATCGGGTCTTGTTGGGGAGCTTCAAGGATAAAAAGACCTCTTGGAAGGTAATGGATGGGCTGAGAAAGAGCGGAGGCTTAAAGGAATTTCCAAACGCAGTTATAGAAAAGGCAAGCGATGCTATGGGCAATTAGGCCAACTTATTGCGATGAGTTTTATTATTGATGCCCTGAAGAGAGTCCAAAAGGCAAAGGCAGAAGGGAGTAACAGGGACAAAAAAGTCACAGCAAAGACCATCTTTTTCCCGTCAGGTGATTCCAGAAAGAGAGGTCTCTTGTCCTCCAGGAAGGTCATCTCTGCTGCAATTTTCTTTTTTTTTATTACTGCAATTTTCTCTGTATTGACGATTTTTTATTATAACAATAAGACCAGGCAGATAAAACCAAAGCCATCAATGCCTGTCAGGCCCTCCAGGCCTGTCCGTAAGATACACCCAAAGATTTCATCAGGTATGGAATTGCAGGGGCCTAATTTGATCATTTTGCCTGCTGCAGAGACCAAAGGCAAGAAAGAGGCAATGGCCCGGAAGCTGGCTGCAATAAGGCATAATCTGAACTCAAAGGCCAGGCCCAGAAAGAAGGCAGCCATGCCTGTTGCAAAGAAGAGGCGGAGTCATGTGAGACCGAGAGCCCCTCTGCCATCGTCTCCTGAGACAGCCACTACCCATTTTAACCTGGGGGTCTCTTATCAAAGAGAAGGGAGGCTCAAAGAGGCATTAAAAGAGTACAAAAAGGTCATCTTTATTGAGCCATTTAACATAGATGCCTACAACAACATGGGCATGGTCTATAAAGGGCTTGGTGATCTGGATGGGGCTATAGCCTGCTACAAAAAGGCCATTGCCATCAATCCCAGGTATGAAAAGGGCCATTCGAATATGGCAGTAGCCCTCTATCTCAAGGGAGATCTGGATGCCGCTATCTCTGAGTCCAAAAAGGCCATTGCCATCAATCCCAACGACATTGCAAACTATAACAATCTGGGCCTGATCTACAAAAAGATTAACAGGCCCGATGAGGCAATAGAGTCATTTTTGAAGGCCCTGGCTATTGATCCAGATTATCCCCCGGCCCACTACAATCTTGCCTTGCTCCTTGAAGATGAGGGAAAGATAAGAGAGGCCATCTCACATTATCAGAAATTTATTGAGCTCTCCAGGGACAAAAACGACAGAGAACTGTTGAAAAAGGTCGCCAGACATATAGAGTTAATGAAACATACACTTAATTGATGGCCTCAGACTGAAAGGTCTTCTCTCCATAACTCCTTTATTTCTCTTACAAGCTGGTGGTCTGCCTTTACACTTCTTCCCCTTATAGTCAGGTATCCGCCTATAATCATTCCGTTAGCCCCTGCCATAAAGCCCAGGCCCTGAAAATCCTTCAAAGTACGTTCTCTGCCAGCGGCCATTTTGATGGTCTTGTCTTTCAGGATAATCCTAAACATACAGATTGTCCGTATGATGTCTCTGCAAGAAATTGGCTTTACAGACTCGAAAGGCGTCCCCGCTATAGGCACCAGGATATTTATCGGGATAGAATCTACCTCCAGCTTTTTCAGGACACAGGCCATATCAATGCGGTCCTGCCATGTCTCTCCCATGCCGATTATGCCTCCACTACATACTTCAAGGCCTGCTTCCTTTGCAGAATTGATGGTATTTATCCTCTCTTGAAAGCTGTGTGTAGTAACAACTCTGTTATAATAGCGTGTAGAGGTCTCAATATTGTGATGGTAACGTGATAATCCCGCATTTTTTAATATTTTTAATTCTTGCCTGTTTAGGCTGCCCAGAGATGCGCATACCTTTATATGAATTTTTCCCCTTATTAATGAGATGGTGTCGGCCAGATAGCTCAATTCTCCGGGATTTAGACGTCTTCCACTGGTAACGATACTAAATCTTTCAGCACCGATCTTCCTTGCATCTTCTGCGGCCTTAAGGATCTTTTCTTTTTTGAGTAAGGGATAGACAGGTATGTCTGTAGAATAGTATGAGGATTGAGCGCAAAATTTACAGTCTTCAGTACACATCCCTGACTTGGCGTTTAGGATACTACATAGCTCTAATCTGGATCCAACAAAATCTCTACGGATCCTGTTGGCATATAAGACCAATTCAGGTGTAGATAAATTTAATAGAGTGTCTATATGTTCATCAGGAGAGTTATCCATAATCTAGCGTGAAAATACATAACTTCTCAATAAAACTGTGCGACCTGAGCTCGTTTTCATATTGCCAATTAGACAGGATATACAGGATTTACCGGATTTTCCCTTTCACAGTTCCCGGATGAAACTGTGAAAATACCAAGGCTGGA
>JALTHV010000259.1 GCA_027004315.1 Deltaproteobacteria bacterium | reverse complement strand
AACTGACTCTGACCTCCATGACAGTACTGACAGGACTTGTCAAACCTGCTTGCAGGGCCGTGCTGCATGGTCCAGTCACCATGATGACTCGCAGGGGCTACATCCTTCCGGATCTTTGTATGACAGACATCACAATCCATCGGTGCCTTTTTCCCATTATGACACTTCTCACACGTAAGCATGTCAGGCCATTTTATATCCCTAAGCCCCTTTACCTTATCAATACCCTTATGACAATCGGTACACTTGGCAACCCCCTCGTGGGCCTCATGGGTAAATATCAAGTCAGCATAACTCTTTGGTTTCTCAGGCATTACCTCTTTTGCTTTTTTATGGCCATTAAGGGAACTCTTAGAATGACACATGAGACAGGCCTTTGAAGGATGTTTTACATCAATTTCATGGCATTCATTGCATTTATCCATGCCAGGATTCCCCATCTTTCCATCCTTACCAGGGAAATGACAGTCGCTGCACCGCATCCCAACTTCCTGGACATGGAGCCGATGGTTGAACTTGAGACTCTCTTCTTTTTTCTTGCAGCCTACCAAGACAAGACCTGAAATTACCACCAGTGCTATCAATATGGCTATTGATTTTATCTTTTCCATATCTCTTTATCCTTTGATATCAATCCCTTAAGCACCATGGTTAAAACCTAAAGTAAACTGTAGCCGTGAGGCTGTTCAGATCACTAATGCCGAACTCCTTGTAATAATCATCTCTTTCGTATTCATACTTGAGTTCGGCCCATCTGTTTTCACTCATATGATAGCGGACCGAAGCATAATAATTGTGCGCAGCTTCATTCTCAATGAAGCTGTTTACGTCTTCGGTCTTATAATAATAACCGCCTGCGACTGTCCACCGCTTAAATATTTCCTGGCGCATGTCTGCGAAAAAGGAAACAGACTTTGCCTCATAGTAGGTACGCCTCTGTTCCTTCCACCTAGTTACACCGAGAGAGCAATGAAACCCTTTGAGATTGAGCCACTCATCAATGGAGATTCCGCCAGTCACACTAAAGAAGTCTGTGGAATAGAGGTCTTCATCGTCCTTGTCCATAAGCCTTCTGACGCCAATCCTTGAGAAAAAGGCCAGGCCTTTCTGAGTAGGTACCTGTTGGCTGAGTGACATATCAAACTGGTAATATGGCTGCTCTCTGGTGAGATAGAGCCTCTTTATGTCTTTGCCAAGGTCCCTTTGAGGAGACTGCCAGTCAAGGATGAAGTCCGAATTCTGGTGGACCTCGAAATTCCTGTAAAATTTAAAACCAAGTGTGGTACCTGTATACTTGATATCATCTACAACATTGAGATAGGCATATCTGGGATGATAATTGATGAATGCCAGGTGTGCATCCGTCGTGAGATTGGGGTAAGGACGCCAGTCTCCATAGACCTCCCATGAATTATCCTCGTAAAAGGTAGAATCGGCATGGAGGACCAGGTTCCTCATCGGATAAAACTCCAGGTTGAAACCGCCTATGCCATTTTTATTTAAATTGCTATAGGGCTGTGCAGGTGCTCCACCATAGGCCTCGAAACTCAACCAATCGAGATTGAAGGGCCTGTCACCCCTGACCCAGAGGCCATCGAGCTGGATATTATTATTTTGAGCCCCAAAGATATACTGACGTCCCAGCCTTACGTCATAATTGGGAATTACGTCATTAAACTCCAGATATCCATAATAGAGCTGCACCATCTGCCTATGGGGATTACCCACATCCGTGTAGTCCTGGAATATGGAGCCTTCCGGTGTACCGTCCAGGTCCTTGAGATATCTGCCAAGTAAATGGGACGAAATCCCCTTTTCTGCCCAGTCCCAGTCCACTCCTATCTGTTCTTCAAAGTCCTGGTCACTGGAATCATTAGGCACCATTTTGGTGTTTGGGGGATTTGACCATTGGACACGATACTTGGTCCTGGTCCTGATATCCAGCTTCCCATACGGGGTATCTATCCCTGCAAACGCCGAAACAGAGAAGACAACCAGAAGGACCACAAAAAAAGCAAACCCCAACCCCTGCCTCAGACAACTAGTTAAATCTCTGTCCTTTTCCATGGCTCCCCATCCGAATCCCTTTTCCCCACCAGACTACAGCACTGCATAGAATAAAAAATTTAGAGCAACAAACAAAAAAATAATTTAGAGACACAGCCAAGCCTCTATTTTGCTTGACTTTCTCGACTTTACAGACTCAATTGTTATTTACTACTTAAAGTACATTCTATTGTCAAGACCTCAAACGTATTATTTTAGGTATAATACCTGAATACTACATGAAATCGGATAGTTTTGGCTAAAAGTGCTATACAATCAGTGGATTAGGTAATGTCAACCTACTTAGTAAGCTATAGCTAATCAGGATGACAAAGTCAAGTTGCCTCCCTGCTGCCTATCCACACATAGATGCCTAAGATATCATCAGTCTCCAATTTGAGATCTGGTTGGCATGTACTGCGTACCGGCTGGACAACTCAGCCCGTGGATTCTCACTTAATCGTCTCAATAGCTACCTTGGCCTTAAAGGCTGCATCATATTTCTTTCGCATCGATTTCATATTCTCTCCTGAACATGCAAAAAATGTCAGCCAATACACCCACATCATA
>JALTHV010000258.1 GCA_027004315.1 Deltaproteobacteria bacterium | reverse complement strand
ATGGTTTTGGTAGTCTTCAACAGAATATGTCGCAATTAGTCACTTCCTCTACCAGGCAATCGACAGATTTTTTCGGCTTCCGAGGCTATTTTTTTGTTTTTAGGACGGTGTAACTTTGTCCACGATTAAACCTTGCAAAGATCTGCCAGTCGTCTGAGACGATAAATGATTATAAGCGGTAGGCATCTTTGCTATTTTTCGAAAATGATATATATCTAGTTCGCATCAAAGAAATAATTTAAAGGTAAAGAGTATGTTTTTAGGTTTCCTCTTGGGACGGCTCTCAAGTGATTTGGCCATAGATCTTGGAACTGCGAATACCTTAGTGTACGTAAAAGGTAAAGGTATAGTCCTGCGTGAACCGTCTGTGGTCGCAGTGCGTAAGGACGCCAAGGCAAATAAGGTCCTGGCTGTCGGCAAAGAGGCCAAGATGATGGTGGGAAAGACGCCAGGCAATATTGTGGCTATCCGTCCCATGAAGGATGGCGTAATAGCCGACTTTGAAGTAACAGAGGCCATGTTGCGCTATTTTATACGGGAGGTACACAATAGACGGACTTTGGTCCGGCCACGAATTGTCATAAGTGTTCCCTCAGGAATTACCCAAGTCGAGAAACGGGCTGTTCGGGAATCTGCTGAGTCTGCGGGTGCCAGGGAAGTCTATCTTATTGAAGAGCCTATGGCAGCCGCCATAGGCGCTGGGTTGCCGATTACAGAGCCAACTGCCAATATGATAGTAGATGTGGGCGGAGGGACCACAGAAGTAGCCGTTATCTCCCTGGCCGGGATTGTCTATAGCAAGTCTGTCCGTGTAGCAGGGGATAAGATGGACAATGCCATTTTGCAGTATATCAAGAGGAAATACAACCTCCTTATTGGTGAACATTCGGCAGAAAATATAAAGATAAAATTGGGCAATGTCTTACCTAGGTCACCCTTTGAAGAGATGGAGATCAAGGGTAGAGATCTGGTATCAGGGGTACCTAAGACCATAACCATTGATGCCTCAGGGGTGTGCTCGGCCATAGCAGAACAGGTAGGTACCATAGTCGAGGCAGTAAAGAGTGCCCTTGAACAGACCCCACCTGAGCTGGCAGCAGATACGGTAGACAAGGGAATCGTACTGACAGGAGGTGGGGCATTATTGAGGAATCTAGACAAGCTATTGAGAGAAAAGACCGGCCTCCCAATCATTGTCGCAGATGATCCTCTATCTTCTGTGGTTCTGGGCTCAGGAAAGACCCTAGACAATCTGGATGTCCTTAAACAGATTATGGTCCCTTAATCTGGCCGGCCATATTTTTTCTTTTGATAGTCTGTGCCTCTCCACACTAGAAATTCAAAAAATCGCCTGAAAATACTTGGGGCCCTGATCATTACAATCTTTTTGATTCTTGTGGGAGTGGGTCTGCATCTTGGTTTACTGGCCGTCGTGTCTCCTCTTGAAGATGCCTTTATGGACTTTACCGGCTATCTACAAAAGGGCCTTTCCGGGCCTCCAAGGTGGGGGAGATATATATGGCGATCATATGTGGCCCTTCAGGGCGTTGAGTTGGAAAATGAGACACTTCGCAGAGAAGTGGCAAGGCTTCAGAGGGAGATCGTCCAGTACCGTGAGGCCCTTATTGCCAATGCCCGCCTCAAGAGGTTATTGAAGATAAAAAATAAGGTCAAGAGCACAACCGTAACGGCCAATGTGGTGGGAGTAGATATGGCCCCATGGGCTGGCACGATTACTATAGATCAGGGCCGTAAAGACGGAATAAGACCGGCTATGGTCGTCCTATCCGGGGCAGGTGTGGTAGGCCAGGTGATAAAGTCTTCTTTCTATTTCAGTAAGGTCCTGCTGTTATCTGACTATAATAGTGCAGTAGCTGCATTTGTACAGCGAAACCGGGTCAGGGGCATCTTAAGGGGTGAGGGGCAGGGCCGGTGTCGTCTGGCCTATGTGGGAAAGGTAATGGATGTTGAAGCCGGGGATAATATCATTACATCCGGTGCCGATCAGATCTTTCCAAAGGGGCTCCTCTTAGGTAAGGTCTCCTCTGTAAGCCAGGGTTCTGCCTCAGATCTCTTCCAAGTAATCGATGTAAAGCCGGCAGTTGATTTCAAGAGGATAGAAGAAGTGCTTATCCTTGTCAGGACTGGTTCTATTATGGGGTCTCGCCATTGAGAGATGGACTGGTTACTATCCTTCTAGGGTACAGCCTGCTTTTGATTGAGACGACATGGGGCCCTCTATTTCAGTTTGGAGAGGTCCGTTTGGACGGTCTGGTGCCTCTTGTAGTCTGGTATGGACTCTATCACCCCTTGCCAGGGGGCATTATCCCTGTATTGGGATTGGGGATTTTCTGTGGGGCATTGTCAGGTCTGCCTGCCGGTCTTTATCCCTTGGTATATGCCAGTGGCTATCTGATAACCCGCTATATCTTGAACCATGTAGTCTGTGTTACGGCATGGCAACAGATGCTATTGGTCTCTTTTGTGAGCATTGAGGTCATGGCAGTTCTTCTGATCGGTAGTGGAGCTGCTGAACTTATGTGGCCCTGGGGATTTGGCCAGACTCTGCTTAATGGTATCACAGCTCCCTTCTGGTTCTTTGTCTTTAATAAAATCAGGTCTG
>JALTHV010000257.1 GCA_027004315.1 Deltaproteobacteria bacterium | reverse complement strand
TGGCAGCCGTGTTTTCATCCATGGTTAATCTTTTTTATACCAAAATTATGCATTCCGAATACAACGAATCTGTAGGGTGGATAAGCGAAGCGCATCCACCATTGCCCTGCATTCTCCAAAAATCATTCCAAATCCATGCCGGCAATCCCCGATGGCTCCGTGGCAGGAGTAGGGGACGGAGTTAGTTTAATAATTTAACGTTATTCTCTTTTGCAAATTTTCATCTCGTTTGATAGTCTTCGGATTCTTTTCAAGTCAGCCAAGAAAGTCATTCCGGTCACAGTCGTCAAGAAAGATATCCTGGCGATTTAACCCCTTTGTGATGACATGATGAATCGCACCAGAGATATTGAGTCGTCTGTGTCGAGGCATGCCCTGCGATAACAACTCGACAAATCAACGTCAATTAAATTATTAAACTAACTCCGTCCCCTACATCCACTTGTCGGCAGGCACTTGATGCAGGAAGAATCAGTGATATTAGATGCCACCTACAGGGATGGGGAAGAGAGGACAAGACTCATTGACCTGGCCAGGGAGGCCGGGGCAGATATTCACTTTATTCTATGTACCTGTCCTGAAGATGAGATAAAGAGGCGCCTGGGTAAAAGAGTTGAGGCAGAGGCCCAGGCCCAGGTCTCTGATGGAAGGTGGGAGATCTACCTCCAACAGAAGAAGGACTTTGCCCCCACTACTGACCTCGATCAGGACCATTTGTTGGTGCTGGATACCAACAGACCCATAACAGAGATTCTGGCCCAGCTCGATGTAACTGTTTACTATTCCTCCCGGCCAGCGATAGCCTTCTTTCAAGGTTTCAGAAGCAGCTTGATGCATAAGATCAGGGCACTCTGCCTATTAATCCGCACTGAAACCCTTCAAAAGGCTAGTGCTGGCCGGGGACATGGACGGTTGCAACAGGAGGAGGTATGAAACGGTTACAACTGAGGTGTCGACTAAAACGGACATTGCCGTCCTCGGACTGAATTGAGATCAATATCTAAATCTACTTTGCCTTTATAGTTTTTAATCTCTGATATCTTGCATTTTCGAATCAGCTCTTCAAGAGCTGTAATAATAACTTTTGTCTTAGTTTGGATGTGCGCTGTTTTCATGGCTTCCCTAAGAAGCTCTTCAGGCAAATCAAGTGTTGTTCTCATAGCGCACCTCTTTTATGCATAAAAATAGCACGGAATGCATATGATTCAAGTTTCGGACTTGGATTAAGCCCTTGAAAATTAAGTAAAAATAGCCATGTCTGCTAAATTCTATTTTTTGTTGCAGTATTCAATAAGAATATATAGCTATTAGTAATAGTTTATTAATATATTATACGTTTAATACAGCAACATAAAGCTAATTCGTGTGTTGCATGAAAAAACTCTTTAATTACAGGCTGATATATCAACTCCGAAACTTGAGGAAAAATGAACCGGCATAGAGTCCCTCCTTTACTTCTGCAAGTAAAGGCGATCTTATCCAGTTCGATTTCCATCTCTAGTCCCTCAAAAAAATCGTAAAAGTAGGTATCCCCTAAGGGGCTTTTTAGCATGTCCCTCTTCAGGTATCTCTGAAATAAAATGCTTTAGAACCAACGTCCCCCTTTTCCATTTAGGAGGAAATGGACGTTTGAGAAATCCGGATATAGCCTGTTTTTCTGAAATGTCTTACCTAGTGTCCAGCCAGTCAGTTTTTCTTCCTCCTTGAGAGCTTGAACAAGGGGATAAGTGTTGCGAGATAACCAGACAAAAAGACCAGGGGTACCGATATCCCCTTGATACCCATAGTGTTATCAGGTAATTCAAAGAGGTAAACTGAGCCGGTTTTTGCCGACAGGATTTCCGGTGAAAAGATATTGCCGATCCACAACATGGCGAGGAATATGGGCATCAGGTAGGCAAGTCCATATCTGGCAAAATGTTCAGCTAGATACGCGTTGTAATCTTCATCTATGTCTTCATCATGTGCCCTGAGTAAGGCCTGCCTGGCGTATTTTTCGTCAACTGTGGCTGCGAGTAGTCGTTCTCTTTCCCGTTTTTCCTGGAAGATGTTGCGAAATTCGTCCGTCTTTTCTTCAATTTTCAGTAGGCTGCGGAGTTTCCAGGATAGAAGCGCGGTCAGGTTTCCGATTATAAAGACCTGCAGGACAGGTGGAAAGTGCAGGAGGTCAAGGGGCTTGATAATGACAAGGTCAAGTCCCCGGGAGAGCAGGTCGAAGAATTGACAAATCAACCGCGCATATATGATATCCAGTAAATGTCTGATATTTTCAATCAACATTTCCATTTGGCAGTATCTATTGAGTAGGATCGCGGGCGTAGCCGGGTTATGTTGAAGATTTTATGGTTAATGATCACTTTAAGAGATGTAGCAGTTGCGTTTACAAAATGCAAAACTATTTTAGCCGGATTGTTGATCAGGAACGAACAAGACCATATGCAAGTCCCTCCCTCCCGGTAGTCATTCGCCGGGAGAGAGGGATAGTGATGGCGATCAGGCGTTGTGCCTAACGCATAAAGGGCAGGCAGTTTGTGTACTTCAAGAAGACAATAATGAGGGCCAGGGCCAGCATCCGTTTCAAGAAGATTTCCGGGAGTTTCTTCTGGATCTTCGGGCCAACCATGCCT
>JALTHV010000256.1 GCA_027004315.1 Deltaproteobacteria bacterium | reverse complement strand
CTACAGTAAACACTCCATCAGAGACACTTTCGAGGATAATATCTGTTACATTGGGAGGTATCTGATAGGGTCTGTTTCTTTTCATGGTCTACACCTGAGGCAAGACGCCACTGGTTATCTTAAATCAAAATCGTATGTAAATGTAACTTCTCAATAAGTTGGGGTATTATTTTTGGCAACCGATCATATTCCCCCAGGCCAGCGGTAGCTTTTTTCAGGGTTTCAGGAGCATCGCTTGATGCACAAGATCAGGGCACTCTGCCCATTAATCCGCACTGAAACCCTGAAAAAAGCTACCGCTGGCCGGAGACGCGAACGGTTACGCCCCAACTTATTGAGAAGTTACATGTAAATACATTAACCATAGTTAATTATGATAAGTCTATGGGACTAGATGTCAATTCCAGCACCCTTAAGAAACACCCTGTGATCGCTTATGATCTATGTGCATTTTGAGCGGGAATACTTTTGCAGTATATATAGTCTCTATCAAGGCAAAATAAAGGATAATTATGTCTTACAATCATATCGAGATAGACCTCAAGGCCATAGGCCATAACTTCGAAGCCATTAAGGGAC
The DNA here is from genome assembly GCA_027004315.1 of Deltaproteobacteria bacterium. Taxonomy (GTDB): domain Bacteria; phylum Desulfobacterota; class Dissulfuribacteria; order Dissulfuribacterales; family UBA3076; genus JALTHG01. The sequence continues at coordinate 7,288 of JALTHV010000256.1, read as the reverse complement.
TCCTGGCAAATAGCGGGGCCGGCATCATGGCAGTGGTGAAATCCAATGCCTATGGCCACGGGATGCTAGAGGTCAGCCAGGTACTTGAAAAGGCAGGTGCCTGGGGATTTGGTATCTCCGAGACTGAAGAGGCAGCCATCCTCAGGGAAGGAGGTATAGCCGCTCCCATCTTACTCATGTCGGGATTACCTCCAGAGGCGGAGAAAGAGGTCCTGGACCTGGACCTTATTTCTGGCATAACAGATGTCGCTTCCCTGAATAGGCTTGAATCTGCATCTGGTGCAAGAGACAGGACATGTAGGATTCATTTAAAGGTGGATACAGGCATGGGGCGCATGGGATTTTCCCCAGATGAACTCCTCGAGGTCGTCAAAGATTTAGGTAGATGGCCGCATCTGCGGCCTGAAGGCCTATATTCCCACCTGTCTTCTGCAGATGATCCCCTTGATCCATTTAATAAGATGCAGCTCGATAGCTTTGCAGCTATCCTGAAAGAGGTAAAGGCCCTGGGATGGGATCCCCCGGTTGTCCACCTGGCCAATTCAGCCGGCCTGATCCACTTTCCCTCTGCCCATTACAGTCTGGTCCGTCCAGGTCTGGCCATTTACGGTTCTTATCCTGGCCCCCAAAGCCGAAAAGTCATTGAGTTGCAAGCTGCTATGAGCTTTCGCAGCAGGATTGTGGCAGTACGTCATCTTCCCGAGGGCTCATCTGTAAGCTATGGTCACAGTTTCTATACCAAAAGGCCTTCCAGGATTGCTGTAGTGCCTGTTGGTTACGACGACGGCTACCAGAGATCCCTGTCTAACAGATCCTGGGTACTTATTAGGGGGAGACGCTGTCCGGTAGTTGGGCGCATCTGCATGAAGGCCTTTATGGCAGATGTATCAATGCTTGATGAGATAAGACCTGGCGAGGAGGTAGTGCTTCTTGGCAAACAAGGTAATGGGGCCATTACAGTTGAAGAACTGGCCCAGTGGGGTAGTACAATAAGTTATGAAATTTTATGTCTCTTGGGTCGCAGAAACAAGAGGTTATTTAAGAGGAGATAGTCCATGTTTGGCATAGGATTCCCGGAATTAGTCTTGATCTTAGTGCTGGCGCTTATAGTGTTTGGACCGGATAAGCTCCCTCAACTTGCCAGGCAAATTGCACGTCTTGTATGGGACTTGAAGAAGGCCTCAGAGGAGTTTAAAGACCAGCTCAATCTCGATGAGGCCTTGAGAGATATAGAGGACCAGGAATCCCCGGATAAGACAGCATCCAGTCAAGGCAGGCAGAGATCAGAGAAAGAAGATGCAGCAAAAAAGGGGAAAGAAGATGTGAAATCTTCATCTCCTGAGAGTAAAAAGGAGAAGAAGGCCTGATTGCCGTGACTGACGAGATACCTCTTGATCATCTCCCCCTTAAGGAACACCTTAACGAGCTAAGGCGCCGTCTAATAATCTGTTCTGTCACGATGGTGCTGGCCTTCGTGCTTTGCTGGATCTTCTCGGATTCCTTGGTATCCTGGCTATTTTATCCTGTCCATCAGGCCCTGCCACCTAATAGCTATTTAGTATTTACTGCCCTTACAGAGGGCTTCATGACCTATCTGAAAGTCGCCTTCTGGAGTGCCCTTATCCTCTCCACTCCTGTAATTCTCTATCAAATCTGGGAGTTTGTGGTCCCTGGACTCTATGATAGGGAAAAAAGATATGCAAGGCGCCTTGTGTCTTGGGGACTAGGGCTCTTTATTTTGGGGGGCCTCTTTGGTTATTGGGTCATAATGCCTGTAGCATTTTCTATTACCCTCGGTTTTGCAAATAAGGATCTGGTGGCAATGCCGAGGCTGCAAAACTATCTGGTCTTTTCTCTCAAGACCATCTTTACGTTTGGCCTGATATTCGAGATCCCGTTCCTGATGGCCTTTGCTGTACACTGCGGTATTGTGCCATATAGATATCTTACAAAACACCGAAAGGCCAGTTATATAGGCCTATATCTATTGGCAGTGCTGCTCGTCCCAACGGATGTATTCTCTCAGATGCTCCTCAGCCTCCCCCTAATAGGCATCTATGAGATCGGGGTATGGTTTGCCAGGTGGTCCGGGCACGGTAATTGAGGCCTGTTGCCTGATCTGCAGCGGCCTGATATTATCCAATCTAATTTTGAGATCTTTATTTAAACAGGATTTTTCATGAAACAGCATGCTTTGTGCCAGGTCTATTATCCCCTATTTGTCGACCTGAGGGGGAAAAAGGTAATTATCGTCGGCGGAGGGGATGTTGCTGAACGTAAAGTGAAGGGGCTCTCAGGTACTCAGGCCCTTATAAAAGTCATCAGTCCAAAGATTACAGAAGGCCTTGAGAAAATGGCTTTAGAGGGTCTGATAGACCACGTGGCAAGGACCTTTGTCCCGGAAGATCTGGATGGCGCCTGGCTGGTGATTGCTGCTACGGATGACCCCATCGTCCAGAGAGACGTACACAGAGAGGCCTCAGGACACAGAATTTTTTGCAATGTTGTAGATCAGCCAGGGCTTTGTAGTTTCATAGTCCCCTCTACAGTCAGGCGTGGAGACCTTTGCCTGGCCATATCTACTGGTGGTAAGAGTCCCGCCCTTGCACAACATCTTCGCAGAAAGCTTGAGGAAGAGCTGAGTCCGATCTATGGTATATATGTCTCTCTATTAGGGGCATTGAGACAATTGATCAAGAGGTCTTATTCAGACCCAGAGACCAAGAAGGGACTCTGTAAGTCTCTTGCAGATCCCAAGGCAATGGCCTGGCTTAGAGACGGTGAATGGGACAAGATAGAAAAGTGGGCGGTTTCTATCTGTGGGAAAGAGGCTACTGATATAATTTTGGAGTTTAAAACAGTGAACTCTTGAGATTCTATATGCATAATTTTCTCTTCCAGATCGCAGTCCTTATATATTTTGTCAGTACGATCGGCTTTCTTGTCCAGGTCATTACCCTCAGAAAAGACGTGGAGAGGATTGCCACTATATTCCTATGCGTTGGTTTTGGACTCCACACCGCGGCCTTATTGACGCGCTGGTTGGCAGGGGAGCACCCTCCATTTGTCAACCTCTACGATTCTCTATCCTTCCTGGCCTGGGCCATGGTTGGATTGTTTCTCCTGTTTCAATGGCAACACAAGTTAAAGTCCTTTGGGGCCTTTGTTGTACCTCTTGCCATGCTTGTAATGACTGCGTCATCTCTTCAGTCGAAGGCGATAGTCCCCTTGCCTCCGTCGCTCAAGAGCATCTGGCTTCCCATTCATGCCATTATCTGCCTGTCCGCAGATGCCATTTTTGCCTTGGCATCCTGTATCGCCATCATGTTTTTGATCCAGGAAAGGCAGATAAAGAACAAGCGACTCGGGGCCGTGTTTCAGAGGCTACCTTCTCTTGAGACCTTGGATATCATGAATAGGCGGTGCCTCACATTGGGATTCCCTCTACTAACTCTGGGGATAATTACTGGATCCATCTGGGCCGAAGAGGCCTGGGGGTCTTACTGGAGTTGGGACCCTAAAGAGACATGGTCGCTGATTACCTGGTTTATCTATGCAGCCCTTTTGCATCAGCGGCTTACAGTGGGCTGGCGAGGCCGCAAGGCAGCAATTATGACCTTAGTGGGCTTTGCGGTCTTGGTCTTTACCTTTTTGGGAGTAAGTCTATTATTTTCTGGTGCCCATTCATATGCCACTTGGTTCAAATAGACCACAGATAGTCCTTCTAGGGGTAAATCACAAGACCGCACCTGTAGAGGTACGGGAGCATCTCGCCCTGCGCGAAAACAATCCACCTGCCCTGAGACTGTTTGCCGGTCTCCCCCTCTGTGAAGAGGTGGTATTCCTGTCCACCTGTAACAGGGTAGAGGTCCTGGTCTCTACCAACCACCTGAATGGAGTCAAGAGATCAATAAAGGAGTTGTGGCTGAAGAGGGGGGGAGTGGATCCCGACACACTTCAGAGGAGTCTCTATGAATATGAAGGGACAGAGGCCATCAAGCACCTCTTCAGAGTGGCCTCAAGTCTCGATTCAATGGTCGTGGGAGAGCCCCAGATTCTGGGCCAACTGAAGGATGCCTACAGCAGGGCCTTGAAAGAAAAGACCGCCGGTCTGGTCCTCAATCGCCTGTTACGCAAGGCCTTTTCTGTAGCCAAGAGGGTCCGGACTGAGACCAGGATTGCAAGCCAGGCCGTCTCTATCAGTTATGCGGCCGTTGAACTTGCAAAAAAGATTTTTGGAGACCTTAAGGGTAAAAGTGCTATGCTGATAGGTGCAGGGGAGATGGCAGAGCTGGCAGCACAGCACCTTATTACCAACGGCGTCAACAAGTTGGTCGTGGCCAACCGTACCCTCAGCCGAGCAGTCAAACTCGCCAGGTCTCTTGGAGGGACCGCTATATCTCTCGAAGAGATGGAAGATGCACTAGTGGATGCCGACATAGTTATAAGCTCTACCGGTGCCCCTGGGATCATCCTCAAAAAAGACCAGGTGAAACGTATTATGCGTCCCAGACATCACCGTCTCCTGTTTTTTATTGATATTGCAGTACCAAGAGACATAGACCCAGGGGTCCATGATCTGGATAATGTCTATTTATACGATATCGATGACCTGAAGGGAATTATAGAATTCAATAAGGCAGAACGGAAGAAAGAGGCTATCAAGGCGGATCGTATGGTGGAAGCCGAGGTAATCAAGTTCGTGGGCTGGATGGAGACCCTGAGCGTAGTGCCTGTAATCCAGTTCCTCCAAAAGAAGGCAGAGGCAATAAGACAGAAGGAACTTTCGCGTAGCCATAGGGCCATAGAATCTCTAAGCGATGAGCAGCAAAAGGCCTTAGACGTACTCACCAGATCTATGATGCAGAAGATACTCCACGACCCCATAATCTGTCTCAAAAGAGAGGTCCAAGATAAGGATGGCGAGGTGATCTTGGATGCGACCCGCCGTCTCTTTGGTATGAACGGCTTTGATGATAAAACGTAGGGCAACCCCCTGTAGTTGCCTTTCTCCCTATGGTTGCCTATTGTAGGGGCATTGCTCTTCTCCCTTATACCTATGTCAAGACACTATATGACAGGTATCTTGGATCGATTGGTCCCCAAGGAGGGGCTGATCCTGATGGTCATGGCTGTCATAGTGGGGACAGGGACTGGATTTGCCGCCGTCTTTTTTATCAAACTTATCGCAATCATACAGGACTATTCCTATACTACGATAGTAGGTCTCTATCCCCCTTTAGGACGTCTGTGGCTTATCTTGATCCCTATACTGGGCGCGCTCATAGGAGGTCCCATTATTGCCTACTTTGCCATGGAGGCCAAGGGACATGGCGTACCTGAAGTCATGCAGGCCCTGGCCTTGCATGGTGGCCGCATTCGGCCGAGAGTTGCCACGGCAAAGATCTTTGCCTCCGCCCTCTGCATAGGGTCAGGCGGTTCAGCCGGGCGAGAGGGACCTATAGTCCAGGTAGGGGCTACTCTGGGGTCTTCTATAGGACAGTGGCTACACCTTTCGGACAATCGCATCAAGAATCTGGTGGCCTGCGGAGCGGCTGCGGGCATTGCAGCTACCTTCAATGCACCTATTGCCGGGGTGGCCTTTTCGGCAGAATTGTTGATGACCGAACATGGAGTGGCCATGTTCGGCAATGTAGTGATCTCTGCCGTATGCTCCAGCATTATCAGCCGAATCTTCCTTGGAGCAAGCCCGGCCTTCGACATCCCAAGCTATAGCATGCGCTCGCCCTGGGAAATCCCCCTGTATGTACTTTTGGGTCTCATCTCTGCCCTGATTGGTGTTATCTTTATCAAGATGCTCGATACCTTTGAGGAGCTGTTTGATAACTGGAGGGCCTCTCAGGCCATAAAACCGGCTATTGGGGCCCTGTTTTTGGGTATCCTTGCCTTTCTGTATCCCTATCTCTACAGAGTCTTGCCTGTCCCTGCCAAGGCATTCCATCTGGGTCTGCCCCTAATAGACAATATGCCTCATATCTATTGTACAGGATTTCCATTTATGGAATTTGTCCTGCAGGGCAGCCCATCCTTCTGGCTCCTCGCTGTCTTGATCTTCCTCAAACCCCTGGCTACATCCTTTACACTGGGTTCTGGAAATTCCGGGGGCATCTTTTCGCCATCCCTGTTTACTGGAGCCATGCTTGGCGGGGCCTTTGGACATATTGCCAAGGCAGTCTTTCCATCCGTTACTGGACCAATAGGGACCTATGCACTGGTAGGGATGGCCGCAGTCTTTGCTGCAGCCGCACGTGCACCCCTCACATCCATACTTATTGTCTTTGAAATGAGTGGTGACTACCACCTGATCCTGCCTCTCATGAGCGCTACCATCATTGGATCAAGCGTTGCCCAGTGGATATTCCCTGATTCCATCTATACCTTAAAGCTGACTAAGAGGGGAATCCACTTTGACCAGGGAAGAGACCTGGATATTATGCAGGGAGTCCTGGTGGAAGAGGTCATGAATTGTGCACCAATTACAGTCCACAAAGAACAGTCCCTGTCCGAGCTCTTTGCCATCTTCCATGAGACTCATCTCTATGGCTTCCCTGTCATGGAGAATGACAGAGATCTATATGGTATGGTTACCCTACAGGATATGGAACGGGCACTCTCCAAAGAGGGCGTCAAGATTCGTGATCTCAAGATAGGTGATGTAGCCACGTCCAACCCCATTACGGTCTTCCCGGACGAACCTATCTGGTCTGCCATACGCAAAATGGCGCCCAGGGACCTTGCGAGGCTCCCTGTAGTCTCACGAGACAATGAGCGCAGGCTGGTCGGGCTTATCAGCCTCAGCGATATTTTGAGGGCCTACGACATAGGACTCCTGCGAAAACAACAAGGACAATATGCCCGGGAGCGCATGGCGCTTCGCAACGTGAGCGGCATTGAATTTATTGAAATTAAGGTCCAGCCTGATTCTGCATGTAGGGATAAACGCCTGGCTGATATAAAACTGCCCCCGAATACCACCGTGGTCTCCATTGAGCGTAAGGACGGTCCTGTAATCATCCCGGATGGAGATACTGTGATTGTATCTGGGGACCAGGTCACTGTCCTCTGCCAAAGCAATATGATTAAAGATGTAAAGAAGATATTTAGCCCGCCTTCAAGGCCGGGGAAAGATCCTCCTTCTTCTTGAGGTCTTTTTTATGATCCCAAATTGTACTCTTCAAAGGACGTAACTTCTCAATAAGTTGGGGCATCATTTTGGGTAACCGATCATATTCCCCCCGGCCAGCGGTAGCTTTTTTCAGGGTTTCAG
>JALTHV010000255.1 GCA_027004315.1 Deltaproteobacteria bacterium | reverse complement strand
CCAAAAGATCAAGTAAGTTCTCAATAAGTTGGGGCATCATTTTTGGTAACCGATCATATTCCCCCGGCCAGCGGTAACTTTTTTCAGGGTTTCAGGAGCATCGCTTGATGCACAAGATCAGAGCACTCTGCCCATTAATCCGCACTGAAACCCTGAAAAAAGCTACCGCTGGCCGGAGACGCGAACAGTTACTGCGCTCCGGAGCCAGGGTTTCCCATGCTGCAAAGGCCAAGAAAACTACAGGGCTAACGCAAATCGTTTCCAGAAGAAGTACCCTGTGATCGGTTACGCTAATAGACTTCAGCCTACGGCCTGATAGACTTCCCAACGTGTATGGCCAGGCTGATGATCCTATCCCCTTCTTGAAAGACGAGCCGTTTGTCTACGAGGCCCCTTATAAAATCTCTTACCTGTTCGTGGGTCTGTCCTGTTGCCTGGTCATAGACAGAGGCCAGCGTCCTGGGGGTGATGCAGTACAGATAGAGCCTCCTTGACAGGCCCCTGAGGCGATGGCTCAGCACCTTGCCTTCAGGCAGCCTTTGGGTGATGATCAGATAGTCACCGCCATCACGATAGGTCAAGAGCCTTGTATCGATACCCATCTTTTTTCTCAGGAGATGCCACTCCCTGACCTTTTTCTCTACTCTGCGCCAGCGCCGGTACTGTAACTCCCGGTCTCCCCTGTAGCTGAGTATCAGAGAGGAAAGTCTACTATATATCTCCTCTGGAAATAAGCTGGCAAAAAAGGAGTGGGGCCTTATTCCAGATACGCCAAAGTCTGAGGGCCTCTGTTCTACAGGACTACCAAGACCCAGCCAAAAGGACACCGTGTTTAGGGGCCTGAAGGGCCAGACAAAGTCCAGTGCCTCAATGGTCTGTTGTACTTCTTCCTCTGTGCTCCCCGGAAAGTGGATGATGAGATTGCCCTCCAGGCTGAGGCCCACTTCTTCTGCATGCCGCATGATGGCTATGTTGTCTATGGCCCTTACTCCCTTATTGATCCGCCTGAGGAGAGATGTGCTCAGGGACTCTATGCCTACCTGTATGTCTTTGAGGCCGCCCCTGGCCATGGTGGCCAGCTCATCTCTTGAGTGTACTGCCCGGAGTTCGGCAAAGATGCAGTAGTCTCTGTCGTGATCTGCCAGGAGCCGAAATAGTCTGGCCGCATATCTCCTTGGCAGTACGTTGTCCATAAAGGCAAAGTCCAGGACTCCATAGTGCCTGGAGAGGTAGTCAATTTCAGAGACCATCCTTTTGAGTGACTTGGCACGGTATCCAGACCACTGCAGGTTGAGATTGCAGAAATTGCAGCGCCTCCACCAGCAGCCGCGGGAAAACTCTATTGGGAGCACAGGAGAAAAACGCCTCTCTCCCAGTATCTGCCCAAGCTGCCTGAAATAGTCGTCAAAATTCGGGATGGGTAGGGAGTCCAGGTCTGGGACCTGGTCTTTTCCCATGTCATCAGGATGAGGGCCTGTCTTCTCCACACGTCCGCTCACGGCCCTTGGCAGGGCATCCCTCTTCCCTTGGATATAGTGTAAGAGCCCGAGCAAGGGCCTCTCGCCTTCCCCATTGATGGTATAGTCAATCTGTGGAAAGGCCTCTAAGAGGGAAGGCCCCAGTTGCCCGGCGCAGCTTGCTCCCCCTATGACTATGGGCACTGATGGGGCCAGGTCTTTTATCTTTTTTGCAATGAGGAGGGAGGCACAGAGCTGATTGAGGCAGACCGTGATCCCGATGAGCCTGCAACCCCTCCAGTCATAGTGGCCCACAAATGCATCTATGGTCTTTGCCATCACCTCTCTTACAGGTCTGGGAGAGATTGACTTGCCTGACCCTCTATGAGAGGCCCTCTTCTTGATGATCCTGGAAAAGAGGCGATCACATCTGCCTTTCAGCTCAGGGAAGAGTATACCCGCCCCTATGGACTCGGCCATCCAGCTTGACTGGCTGATCTCGTGGTAGCACTCAAGGCCCAGGTCAGCGGCGAGTTGGAGGTAGGGATGCAGGCTGTGGACCTTGATCTCTGGCTCCTGTTGTCTCAAAGAGGCCTTCAGTGCCGCCAGTTGTATGGAGGGTCGATTAAAGAGGGGCCATGGCGGTGCAATCAGGGCGATAGTATCCATACTCAATCTGCTATCAGTATAAGTCCTACACCCAGCACCACGAGGATTGCCCGGCAAGGCGTTGACTGATCTCTCTCTCCTTAAAAATAAGTTTTCCGTAGATGACACTGAAGATCAGACTGGTCCTCTTTACGGTAATCATGTAGGCCGCTGCAACCAGATGGATTGCCCACATGTGACTGAGTACCATTATAGACTGAAAAAGTCCAACCGCCCACCAGGCACCCCATGGATATGGGCCTGTCTTCTGTAGAGAGGAATCCAACTGCCCCTTGTCCGGATGGGATTCACCAAATAACCAACGGAATACCTCAATGCCCAGCGGGACGGCTATCCCCAGCAGGGCAAAGTAAAAGCAGGCAAAGGATACTGGATCAGAGTGCTGAATGGCCCTTAAGGGCTCAAAAAGGCCCTTTCTGCTGGCCCTTATGTGCAGGACATAGGTCCCCTTTTCTCCCAAGATAAGCCAGCCGGTCAACACAATGAATTCCGGGCTAAAGGCAAAAAA
>JALTHV010000254.1 GCA_027004315.1 Deltaproteobacteria bacterium | reverse complement strand
CGACTACATCGACCATCGAGGTACAGATTGCCGGAAATGACAAATTCCACAAGATGGCCTTTTACGGAGCAGATAGCGGCGTTTACACAATTCCAAAGGTTATTTCCAAGGCCGTCAATGATAAGGCCACGCCTGGCGATTTAACTAATCATACATACGGTGCATTTACTTATTTAGATATAGGCACAAATGACGACGGGTCATCCGGATCCACTTTTTACAGGGAACTTGCAGGATTCGCTCCTAACGATACCTCCTGTGATATAAAATTTGCCCTCAGTGGCAATGATGTCAAAGTGGATGTTGAGCGAGACAGGACCGAGATCCTGGCCGGGGGAGGGGCAGAATTTGCCAGCGGGTCTGAAGGTCTCGGCGTAGGTTCAACCGGAGGTGTAGCTATCTTTTACGATCTTGATTCCTTTGGGAGCGGACCGAGTAATTCCCTATCTAACATAGGTGCCGTTTACCGGAAGGTTGTTGGTACCGCAGGAGGTTTGTAATCATGACAAGATCAGCTATTTTTATCACTTTACTCCTTATGGTTTTTTCAGTTGCTGACATACAGACAGGTCTTGCCACAGAGCCGTCCATAGCCGACTACACCAGCTACCCAATATTCATGGCGGAATCAGTTAAGCCGAATATCTTGATAATACTGGATAACTCCGGCAGTATGAACTTTTGTGCCTACGGCGACTGGCCAGGTGATGGAGGACTGGTCACGACCTGTCCTTATTCAGGACCCGGCTACGCGGGTACTATTGATGTCAGGGTGAATCAAGCGATCGATGATGCTGAAGAACGGGTAAGTGACGGCTATTCTTATACAGGAAGTTATGACCTGGATCTGGCATATGAAACTGCTACTGGGTATGGAAACATGTTAGATGGTATTCGTTTCCAGGACGTGAAGATCCCCCAGGGCGCTACAATAACGAGAGCTTATATAGAGTTTAATGCCTATGCGGATTCTGCGGCAGCGGTCCCTGGTGCTACGCTGACATTTCATGGACAGGATATCGATGATGCACCGACGTTTTCCGGCATAAGCAGGGATATATCCGGCAGGACCTATACTACCGCTTCTGTGGACTGGGAGGTACCGCAGTGGACGCTGAATAACTATTACAAGTCCCCTGACTTATCTTCAATTGTTCAAGAGATCGTAAACAGAAGCGGATGGTCGAGTGGTAATGCCATGGTCTTTAAGATATCCAGCTCGTCAGGAGAGGATGCGCGCAGACAGGCAAAGTCTTTTGAAAAGAGCCCAAGCGGGGCCCCCTTGCTCCATGTTGACTATACCCCGGCTGAGCCGACTAGCTATTATGGTTATTTTGATCCTGATGCACAATATACTTACTCTAATAACCGGTTTGAAAGGGACCCAAACGGCAAGTGGAACGGCAACTGGCTGAACTGGCTCACTATGAGAAGGATTGATATTGCCAGAAAGGTCCTGGTAGGGGGGCTGGCTGACTCTCGTATGGGCAGTGGGAGTACGACTTTGATCGGAGACAATCACAGTGCCCAACCAAGCCGGTATTATGTAAAGAAATTCAATAATAGCCAAAGTGCAATAGATCAGGGGATCGTGGTCTCTCCCTATACGGATCAGACCAAGAATTATTATTATATCATAGGAAACGGATATATCTATGTGTATAAAGATGCATATGATACTAGCCCTCCCTTTTCCGGATATATTGATCGCTATAGAATAAGGGTGAAAAAAAGCGAGGCAGAAGAACCTAATGAGTTTCTGAATGGAAATATTGCAGGGATACTCCAGAGAGTGGCGGACAAGGCCAGATGGGGCCTGGAATTCTTTAATACTTCAGAAGGGGGGAAAGTATATAGCAGTATTGGTGGAGATATAACCAATCTTATTACCAATATAGAAAATAAAAAGGCCAATACCTGGACCCCGCTGGCAGAGGCCTTTTACGAAGGGGTGAGATACTTTCAACAGGTATCTCCATATTATTATCCCAGTGATTACACGGTAAATAATTCTAATGATCCCTATTACTGGCAGGATCTACACGATTTCGTCCCCTGTGAAAAGAGCTTTATCTTGCTCATTACAGATGGTGAAAGCACACAGGACCGGAATATACCCTCGAATCTCCGGGATTATGACGAGGATGGGAATGATCCAGGGTCATATCCCTATTATGGTTCTGACTACCTCGACGATGTCTCTCTCTGGGCCCATACCAACGACCTGAGGTCAGACCTTGATGACACTCAGAATATTACCCTGTATACGGTATTTGCCTTCGGTTCCGGATCCCAGCTCCTCAAGGATGCAGCCAAAAACGGTGGATTTATTGATGAAAACGGCAATAACAGACCAGATCTGAAAGACGAGTGGGATAAAAACGGAGATGGTATCCCTGATACCTATTTCCAGGCACCGAACGGCTATGAGCTGGAGTCAAAGCTCCTTGAGGCCATAACCGACATCCTGAAGAGAGCAGCATCAGGCACGGCCGTCTCTGTCCTGGCTACATCCAGTGAAGGAGAGGGAAATCTGGTCCAGGCCTATTTCAAACCGACTGTTACCAGTGGTACTGAAGAGGTCAAGTGGATCGGTTACCTGCAGTCACTATGGGTCGATGATCATGGTTACCTGAGAGA
>JALTHV010000253.1 GCA_027004315.1 Deltaproteobacteria bacterium | reverse complement strand
GGCTTTCGTGGTGGCCGGGGAAGGAGCTCCTTCGGGTCTTAGAGGCACTCAATGAGAAAGAGACCACCTATGGCCTCCGCTTTGAGACAGGAGAGAGACAAAAAGGCTCATTCTACCTGGAAGGGGAGTTGTCCCGCTCGGCCCAGGACTTTTTAAAAAAGGTAGAAGATCAGGGTCTGAAGCTAAAGTGCTATGCTAACAAGGCCATCTCAAAGGTAGCAGAGAGAGAGCTGCCAGGGGCACTTTCTTCGAAGACATGGGAGACAGATAGGCTTCAGGATCTATGCCTCAAGGGGACATCTGTCTCACAGGACCTGTCTGCCGGCTGGAAGGCCCTGAGGGGGCTTGCCGGGGCCTATGTAGAGAAGAGGGCACTTGAGATGGCCGGTCCATATCTAAGGTTGCTGGATCCGTGGAGGGAATGCCTTTCAGACCTCAAGGCCAGCTCCAGGAGCATATTCCTGAGTGACATAAACGGCCTCGCAAGGAGGCTCCTTCAGGAATTCATATTACCAGAGGTAGTCTTTCGCCTTGGAGATCGCCTGTATCACTTTCTGCTGGACGAATTTCAGGACACCAGCGTCCTCCAGTGGGAAAATCTCTTTCCCTTGATTGAAAATGCCCTGGCACAGGGAGGGTCTCTCTTCTGCGTAGGGGACAGGAAGCAGCTCCTCTATAGGTGGAGAGGGAGTGAACCCGGGGTGTTTCAGAATGGACCAAAGGCCTTTAGGTCCCTTGGCGAGTCCGGTCTTATGGACCTCATCCTGCCATACAACTGGAGGAGTAGGGAGGTGATTCTCCGGTTTGTGTCTCAGGTATTCAGCAGAGCGAATCTTGGGCATTGGATGGGAGGAGAACCTGATATATCAGAGGCCTTAGACCCTGGATATATAATTGATGTGTTTTCAGGGGCCAGCCAGGAGCTCCCGCCTGCCCATGCGACCTCTGGCAGGAACGGTATGGTGGGCATAGAGCTCCTAGAGCAGGAAGGGCGTTCAGAGGAGACAAGAGAAGAGGCAAAATCCAGGTTAATCAGACTCCTGGAGGAAGATATCCTCAGACGCCACTTTCCCAGGGACGTCCTGATCCTTGTCAGAGATAACCAGGAGGTGCAGGACTTCAGCTACTGCCTCATGTCGGCAGGAATCCCTGTGTTTTCACATAGACAGCTCGACATCAGAGAAGACCCTATTGTGCAGCAACTCATTGATACTCTAGCTTTTTTAGATAGGCCGGTGGATGACCTGGCCCTGGCCTCTGTACTTACCGGAGAGTTACTGGGTGCTATATGGCAGGCAGAGGTACCGGACTTAAGCCCCTGGGAATGGCTTGAGAAAAGAGGTACAGATCACCTCTACCAGAGGCTCAGGGAAGAACTCCCCGGTCTCTGGGAAAAGACCCTGAAGGATGCCTTTGGCTCTGTGGGTTTTATGCCCCCGTACGACCTCGTCTCAATGCTCGTCCACAGGTGGGACCTCGTCCAGGGCTTCCCGGAACACTCTGCCGCGCTGGATTGTCTCTTGGAGCTGTTACACGCCCATGGGCCTGAATACGGCAGTAACCTCAGGGGATTTATCCAGTGGGTGGAGACCGGGCCTGATGAGGTATTTGAGGCAAAGACCACCCAGGATATAGATGCAGTGAGGATCATGACTATCCACAAGGCAAAGGGACTTGAGGCAGACGTAGTGATACTCCCCCTCGCGACCCTTGGAGTGAAGGCAGATGCCAGCATCTACTCTGTTGAAGACAAGGCGCTCAGATTATGGCATACCAGAAAGGAACTCAGGAATGTATCTCAGAGGCTCTCCGACCTCTATAGGAGAGAATACGGCAGGAACTGGCTGGATGAACTCAATGTCCTCTATGTATCGCTTACCAGGGCAAGGGATGAGCTGTATCTATTTGTCCCCAAAAAGGTAAGGGGTCGGCAGAAAAACAGGCTGATATCCCTATTGGAACCTATCTTGAATGGGGATTCTGTGGCAAGGCAGGGGAGGGTTGAGCCAGGTCTCCCTGTGGAGAAATGGACAGGACAGATAGAGATCTCTGAAAGATCCAGGAAGAGAAGGGCACACGGTGTCTGGAACTGGCCGAGATATCTGGTAAGGAGGCCGAGAGATCCAGAGGTCTTGATATCTTCAGCAAGGAGGAGGGCCATGGGTCTTGGGGACATGGTACACAGGCTCCTTGCAGGACTGGATGGTCCCCTGGACGTCCCATCTATCCCTGAAGAGGTACAGGCCCTGCTCCAGGGACTTCTCCTGTCTGTCCCCAGAGTCCCTGGATCTGATACAGACAGAGAGATAGACCTGGCGACCATGGCCCGAACCATCTGTCATCCCCTGGCAAGGCCCCTCTTCTGGCCTGATAGCAAGAGCCAGACCTGGGTGGAAAGAGAGATAGCCGACAGGTCAGGCACTCTATTCAGGCTGGACAGGCTGGTCAAGGACCACAATACCCTATGGATAGGCGAGTACAAGACAGGCAGCAGGGCAAGGGCAGGGGACAGGCAGCAGGTGTCTCAGTACATGGATTTACTCTCCGGGCTCTATCCAGATCACGAGATCAGGGGAATAATACTCTATCTGGAAAAGGAAGTAGTGACCGAGGTTAATTAGGATCTCAAAGAGGTTAAGGCCTATTGA
>JALTHV010000252.1 GCA_027004315.1 Deltaproteobacteria bacterium | reverse complement strand
CTTTCACCTCAACTTGAGGGTACTGATTGCCACCATCCCCAGTAGTACAGAGATTATCCAGAATCTCACGATCACTTTTGGCTCTTTCCATCCCAGAAGCTCAAAATGATGGTGTATAGGCGCCATACGAAAGATCCTCTTGCCGCCGGTTGCCTTGAAGTAGCCGACCTGGAGGATTACCGACAGGGCCTCAGCCACAAAGATTCCACCTACAATCACGAGTAGTATCTCCTGCTTTGACAGGACTGCTACTGTCCCCAATGCACCGCCCAGGCCAAGAGAGCCCACATCTCCCATAAAGATCTCCGCGGGATAGGTATTATACCAGAGGAACCCCAGCCCGGCCCCTACCATGGCACCACAAAATACTGCAAGTTCTCCTGCACCAGGGACCGAGGGGATCCGGAGATAGTGGGCAAGGACCGAATGTCCTGCCAGATAGGTAAACAGGGTATAGACCGCTGCTGCTACTACAAATGGGCCAATGGCCAGGCCGTCCAGGCCGTCAGTCAGGTTTACGGCATTGGAGGTCCCGACGACCACAAACAGGGCAAAAAAACCATAGAGCAGTCCGATATCCGGCCGGAAATTCTTAAAGAACGGGATACTCAGATGGGTGTCCCAATCTCCATACATGGCAATCATCCATATCGCTATGAGTATAAAGACCCCCTGCCAAAGCAGTTTCCACCTGCCCTGCAGACCCATGCTATTCTGCTTTTTGATCTTTAACACGTCGTCGACAAGGCCTATTACACCGTAACTTACGAGGATCAAAAGCCCTATCCAGACATAGAGATCCCTGAGATCTGCCCACAGGATGGTGGCAGTAACGATGGAGCCAATAATAAGTATGCCCCCCATGCTGGGAGTACCGGCCTTGGCAAGGTGCCTGGCAGGCCCGTCTTTCCTGATGACCTGCCCTATCTGCATCTTACGCATGTATCTCACAAACGGGGGTCCAAGGACCAACATCATGGATAGCGCAGTAACTGCTGAATATATTGTCCTGAATGTAATATAACGAAAGACATTAAATCCAGGCCATATCTCATGGAGGGGATAAAGCAGGTGAAAGAGCATAGCCTATCTCCTACCACCCAGATGCCTTATAAGGGCATCTGTGCCCTGTTCGAGACCCATGGCCCTTGATCCCTTTATCAGTACCGTTGCCGGAGAGGGCAGAGAGGCAGTGGACGATTCTATCCAGGAGATCAGGTCTTCTGTGGCAGGAAAGACACGGATCCTATCTCTGGAGAGGCCGGCCTCCTGGGCAGCCATGGCAACGACTTCTGCAAACTGGCCTACAGAGACCAGGACATCGACCCCTGCATGGACGGCAGACTTTCCAAGGTCTCGATGGAAGCGATAGGCGGCATCTCCAAGTTCCAGCATATCCCCAAGGATGGCGATCCGTTTCCCCCTGCCCCAGGACCTGAGGGTCTCAAGGGCTGCCCTCATAGAGCCTGGATTTGCATTGTAGGAGTCGTCTATCAGCTTGTATTTGGGCCCAAGGTCCCTCCAGGAGAGCCGGCCCGGCAGGGGCCTTGCTGCCTCCAGGCCCTCCCTGATCTGTCCTGGTCCCAGCCCCAGGGCATAACCCATAGCCGCAGCCGCTACGGAATTCTGCACATTTGCCTCGCCTATAAGACGGAGATCAACAGATATCCTGGCATCTGCGATATCCAGATCGAGTCTGGTGCCTTGTCTGACCGGTGCCCAGGACAGACAGGTGACTGCAATCTTGGATCTGATTGAATTTTCTATCTTGAATCGTGAATCAGGGCGGAGAGAATATCCTACGAGTCGGCAATTGAGCTCCCGGGCGCCTTCCATGACCAGGGGGTCATCACAGTTTATTACCGCAGTACCTGTCCCGGGAAGGGCCCTAAAGAGCCCCCATTTCTCCCCGGCTATCTCTCTTATGTCTCCAAGACCGGCAATGTGTGCAGGCTCTATGGTAGTGATAAGGCCTATCTCTGGCCTGGAGATCTCACACAGCCTGGCGATCTCACCCGGGTGATTCGTGCCCATCTCCAGTACTGCCCAGGCATCATCGGGTCTGACTGACAGCATACTGAGGGGCAATCCAATAAGGTTGTTAAAATTTCCTGAGGTCTTTGCGACCTTCCATTGTCTCTCCAGGACAGAGAAGACCAGCTCCTTTGTAGTAGTCTTGCCACAGCTGCCCGTAATGGCAATCACCTTGATCCCAAGGCATCTTTTATACCAGGCAGCAAGGTCTCCCAGGGCCTTCAATGTATCCTCGACCCTTAACAGGACAGGAGATGGGAGGCCAAGTTCTAAATGCGACTGGACTACTGCCCCAACGGCCCCTTTTCTTATGGCATCGGCTACGAATTTATGGCCGTCGAAGTGTTCCCCCGAGAGTGCCCAGAAGATATCTCCCTCTTTTATAGTCCTTGAATCCGTAGATATATTATAGATTTTTGTCCCTGGATCGCCTGACAGGACCTCAGCACCTATGGCCTCTGCAATCCTGGCGGCCTCCAATGGCAGCCCCCTATCTTCTGTCTTCTTACGTATTGCCTCAAAGGCATCCTTTACTACCTCTCTGTCATCAAAGTCTATCCGCCTGTTTCCCAATATCTGATAGGTCTCATGGCCCTTTCCTGCCAGGAGCAGACAGGCACCAGGCCATGCCCTCTCTGCCGCCCACGAGATGGCCTCTCTCCTGTCCGGGATCACCTTTACTTCGGCCCTGGTCGCAGGATGATGGGGAGGAAGGTCCCTCAGGCCAGCCGACATCTGGTCGAGTATGGCAAGGGGGTCTTCAGTACGTGGGTTGTCTGAAGTCAAGACCACAACGTCTGCAAGCGAGGCGGCTATCTGCGCCATAATAGGCCGCTTGCCCCGGTCCCTGTCTCCCCCGCAGCCAATCACACAGATTATAGGCCTGAGTCCCAGGCCAGTGAGGCTGTTCAGGACACTATCAAGGGCGTCGGGTGTATGGGCATAGTCTACAAAGGCCCTGATCCCCTCAGGGGCAGGGACAGGATCGAGCCTACCCGGGATCAGGGGCATGGATTCTATGCCTGACTGGATATGTCTGGGGTCTATCCCAATAGCAATTGCAGCCGCTACTGCTGCAAGGATATTATAGAGGTTATGACGGCCCATGAGCCTGGACTTGATGGCAACAGGACCCCTGGGTGTAGTGATTCTGGCGCCTATTCCTTCAAGATCAATATGTTGGGACTCCGGCCTTACCAATGCCTCTGGACTGAGGCCATAGCTGATCCTCTTGCCCTGTACCATCTTCCAGAGGCGTCTCCCATAGGTGTCATCTATATTTATGACCGCCGTATCAGAAGGGTAGTCCAGAAACAGCCTTGCCTTTGCCTGGAAGTACTGTTCCATATCCTGGTGATAGTCCAGGTGATCACGGCCCAGATTGGTAAAGACGGATACGGCAAACCTGCAGCCTGAGACCCTCTGCTGGTCAAGTGCATGAGACGATACCTCCAGGGCCACTGCCCTTACTCCCTGTCTCAACATCCTGTAGAGGGTCTTTTGCAGGTCTATGGCGTTAGGGGTAGTGAGTTTAGACGGTATCTCTGTATCTCTATATCTCTGATTAATAGTCCCAATTACACCTGGATTTAGACCGGCCTTTCTGAAGATACCCTCCAATAGATAGGTCGTGGTGGTCTTGCCGTTAGTGCCAGTGATGCCTACGAGGGCCATTTTTTTGCTGGGATTTCCGTAAAAAGCGCTCGCCAACAGACCAGTAGAGGACCTGGGATCGTCTACTCCGATGACAGGAAGACCAGCCTCCGTATAGGTCAAGACATCCTGACGGGGCATTACCAGGGCGGTCGCCCCTTTCTCCAGGGCATCAGGGATAAATTGCCTCCCATCGAGACTTGTACCCGGGACTGCCACAAATAGATGCCCCTGTTTCACCTCTCTTGAGTCTACAGATATACCACTGATACACACGTCAGCCATATCGGGCGGGATAAAGGCCCGTGGACCCAGCGCCCCTATAATTTCTTGTAATTGCCTCTTATCCATAAGCATTCACTATTCGACGGCATTACCCATTGGCAATTGGGCTGCCTCTTTTACCACCCTCAAGGGCCGGCCCAGGATGCCACGGCGATCCCGAGGGTCTAGCTTTACGCCATCGAGTAAAAAGATGTAGCTTACCTTTGGTGTATCAGCAGGCCAAAATCCCAGGGCTATGACCTGGGCTGGAGATCGGGCAGACGGAGGAGATGGCGTTTTTTTATTACTGTTCCAGAGTATACTCGCAAGAGAAGGCCCTCTTTGGACTGCAAGCCTCTTTCGCAATTTCAGTATCTGTCCCTCTGTCAGCCAGGAAATCTTCGCCTGGCCTTGCCCTTTTAGAGTAAAGGGTCTAGTGGTAGAGAATCCATTTGGACCCCTCAAGGCCACGTGTGGTCTTACTAATTTATTCCCATTTATCAGGGCAGAGAAGGCCCTCAGTACCTGGATCGAATTAGCTGTGATACCTCTGTACAGCACATGGCCGTCTGTACCTAAAAAAGACGATGGCAGGCCGCCCTGGCATTCGCCAGGGAGGTCAATGCCTGTAAGTTGACCAAATCCCAGATCCCAGAGATCTCTTGAAAGATCCTTACATGGGATAGAATTCCCAGGATCCCCTTTTGTCCATGGTCCCCACAGGACCAGGCCGTCATCTATAGCCTTCCATTTCCATTTAGGTGACTTTTCTTTCTCATCCTGGCAGCGAATTTCTGAACCTGGCGGGCCGGCCTGTCTAGCTATCCAGCTCAGAACAGGTATAAGAACTGCCGGATCAACATCATCTTGCAGGGCATAGTTGACAATCTTTGTGGTAGGTATCTCCCAAAAACGCCTTGGGTCCCAGGAAGGTATGCTTGCTAGGGCAAGGATTTCGCCATCTTTAACATCCATTATGACAAAACAGCCTCTATTGGCCCTGAGCCTTTTGATCTGCCTGGAGAGCTCTCTTTCTGCTGATAGCTGGATACCCCTTTCGATGGTGAGTGTAAGTTCCTGCCCACTTGCAGAGGATTGATGCGAATTATTTCGGCTCAATAATCTATCATATGTGTATTCAACTCCCTCCAGGCCCCTTCCATCATGGCCAACAAATCCCAAAAGCGGGGAGGCAAGCATACCGTAAGGATATATCCTTCTATATCTCTCTACCGTTTCTATCCCATCAAGCTGTCTCTCTTTGAGTTCCATATATTCCTTTGCAGAGAGACCGTCCTTTAGCCAGATAAGGTCCTGTGCCCCTGTCAATAAATTTGTAATAGCCTTTGGATTGAGCCCAAGGATCTTAGACACCTGTGGTATCCAGTCTCTGTCTCTTGATAAAAGCGAAGGCCTTGCAAAGGCAGAGATACATCTTTGGCTCACGGCAAAAATCGTTCCTGACCTATCAAGGATTGTCCCTCTATATGAAGTTCCCAGGGAATAAGAATCGCTCTCTTCATGTGAAAATAGATCAGAGTTATCAATAATTGACACGGCAAGGACCACGAGAGTCACCACACCAAAGAGGTACAGGATTTTTCTGATCCTGAAGAGGAGATCCATGTAGCCTTCACAGTCACCTAAGGTATATTATTTGACTATCCGCAGGTGGATGAAGTCTCAGTTCTCTTCCTATCTTCTTCATACGACTGACTGCCTTAAGCCGGGCCTCCTGGGACTTGAGATCCTGTCTTTGGGCCATGAGGCGATTCTCTTCTATATGGACGGAGGCAATGTCTCTTGAGATATTGTGGATTTTATAGCTGGTCCAAAGGCCCAGGATCAATAAGGCCACAATAAATATGGAGGCAATCGTCTCCCGTCTGACTATCTTGAGTACTTTTGATAAAAAGCCCATGCTGTAGGCACGATTTTTTTTTGATAGCGAATCATATAGACGTCTCTGAGGTATCCTGAGAGTTGCTGATCGAGGACCCATCTCTTCTTCCTCCTATTCAAAAACCAAATGGATATGTCACTGTCCAGTAACTTCTCAATAAGTCCTGGCAACTTCGATGTAACCGATCACAGGGTGCTTCTTTTGGAAACGATTTGCGTTAGCCCTGTAGTTTTCTTGGTTTTTGCAGCATTGGAAACCCTGGCTCCAGAGCGCAGCGGAGGAGAACAGGGAGGGTCCTATGCTGCAAAAACCTTAGAAAACAAGGGGCGATAGCATGTTGGAAAAAGAAGCACCCTGTGATCGGTTACCCAAATGAAGCCTCCACTTATTGAGAAGTTACACTGTCCACACCAAAGTTATACTGCTCCTGCAAAATGGTCTGCTCATTATCGTGTGATTGGTTACGTGTAGTTTGATCATTGTCTATACGCTGAGCAATTCTCAGCTTGGCACTCCGTGCCCTGACATTATGGCGTATCTCATCAGGACCTGGTGCCATAGGTTTCTTTGTCAAGACCTCCAATCTGACATCCTCCCTGAAGGCAGTCTTTACCAGGCGATCTTCCAGAGAATGAAACGAAATAATACACAGGCGTCCGCCGGGCCTCAGACAAGAGGAGAAAGAGCCAAGGGCCTCTTTAAGGTTGTCAAGCTCTCTGTTCACTGCGATCCGGATGGCCTGGAAGGTCCGGGTAGCCGGGTGGATTCGGCGAGGATGATATCTCCTGGGAATGGCATGGGCGATCACCTCTGCCAGGTCTGTAGAGGTGAGAATCGGAGTTCTCTTCCTCCTGTCATATATATGTCTGGCAATCCTCTTTGCCCATCTTTCTTGTCCATACGTCCAGATAAGTTCGGTCAGTCTCTTGACAGAGAGTCTGTTGACCATATTTGCAGCCGTCACTGTCCCCAAGGAATCCATACGCATATCTAGGGGCTCTTCCCTAAAAAAACTAAAGCCCCTCCCGCTGGTCTCCAACTGGAACGAGGACAGCCCGAGGTCCATGAGTATCCCGTCAACCTGCCCTATACCCTCAGAAGAGAGGACATCAGGGAGATGAATGAAGTTGCTGCAGACAAATCGGACCTTATTAGCGAGAGGGCCCAACCTGGCTTTGGCATATTTTATGACCTCTGCATCACAGTCAAGGCCAAGGACCAGTTTGACCTCAGGGCATCTCGACAGCATGGCCTCCGTGTGGCCTCCCATGCCCAGTGTCGCATCGACATAGGTCCCACCAGGCCTTATTGACAGGCCTTCCAGTACCTCGGAAACCATTACAGGGATATGTATAACCCCATCTTTAGTTGCCGGTCCCGATCTGAGAGAAGATGCTGGTGCTGTAGAGGTCAAAGTTTTCCTTTGTATGTTGCAGTTCTTTGTCTAGGAGGTCCTTGGCCCAGATTTCAAAATAGCTGAGCATGCCCGACAGGACCAATTCTCTGGTCAATCCTGCCTCTTCCCGGAGCCTGGCAGGAATCAATATCCTCCCCTGGCCATCCAGTGGGCACTCTGTTGCTGCTCCCAGCAGATATCTTTTAAACGATAAGATGTTGGGAGGTCCGAATTGAAAGCGGCTAAACTGCTCCTCTATTTTACGCCACTCCTCAAAGGGATATGCTGCAAGACAAGAGCGCAGGTTAGTGACTATCAAAGGGCCGTCGTATTTTACCCTCAAGACTTCCCTAAAGCGGCTTGGAATGCTGAGACGCCCTTTGGCATCCAGAACATGGGCCGACCGTCCTCTGAACACAACTCTATACCCCTTTATCCCACTTCATACCACTTCATACCACTATATAGAAACCGGAATCTATCTGTCAAGCGGACTGAGAAAAAATACGGATGAAAGATTTCAGGACCTTACATAAAAAAAGACATGGATATCTCTCTATTTCTGCAAGTATCTTCTAAAATGTTATTTTTTTGGCCATGAAATCCAGGATGGATCTGATTATTATGCAGTAGGTCCTGGACTGGTAAAATTACGGATAGTCCGTGGGCATTT
>JALTHV010000251.1 GCA_027004315.1 Deltaproteobacteria bacterium | reverse complement strand
CATTAGGTCCCTTTCTGTGATGACACTCTCCACACTTAAGTCTCTTCTGGTGTGCAGCATGGTGGAAGGTGACATTGCCCATCCTTGCCTTAAATGTAATAGTAGGTGGGCCAGCAGCCATGGCAACCCCGGTCATCACCAACCCAAAAAGGATCGCAATTAGTAGAGAACATACCTTTTTACTACCCATTCTTAATCTCCTCCTTTCTCAATAGATGACAATTTATACAGATAACCTATTAATAAAACCTCTGGATTTTGTCAATAGCTATGGCGTGTTACTTACACTGGATTTTTGCTAAATTCTAAGATGTCTCATAATACAATAATGTATCAAAACAAAATATGAGACACTTAATGTAGTCCCGCAAAGCCTCTATTCCCTTTGGCATGCGCCAGCTTGGCATTTTGGTTGTGCCTGTGGCAGGCTCTAATGCCATATAATTTGGTCTGCCTCCTATTTTTTCTTCTAGAAAATGGTACCAGCTAGCATAATTTTTTTTGCTCTATCACTCAAGCCTCTCGACTTGGTCCTGGTTCCGTATATTTGTTGTAATATCCATATATTACTTCTTTGTTCTATAACTGATACACTATTGTATCATATAGAACCTGCATGAGGTCATCAGATTGACGCAGTCCCTAACTTAATTATTTGCAACTAATTCAACTTAGTGTGTATTGTATTTATCTATGATTGCAATTAGTTATATCAGAAAATTGCTAAACAATCTGCTATGCCGAGCTTGATTTGGTATCCGGAGACTTGGGTCTTTATTTAAAATGCTGGATCCCGGCTAACAAGCTGACAACATGCCGGGATGACGATTAACAATATAGAAATATAATCTGCAATTTCAGGAAGTTATATCGACTCAGAGAGTTGAGCAATTAACTGACATCAAGACAGCTTCAGGACATTTTCTCTGCAGAATCCAGCCTTGGTATAAATCTTGATAGTCTTAAAATGGTAAATGTTGGAAAAGGCTTTCTGGAGGGAATTTATAAATGAAGCCTTGCGATAAAGCCATCAAGAGGACTCTTGATTTGGTCAAAGACATGCTCGAGCTTGCGGATGAGGGAGATGCGGTGCGTGAGGATACAGGTTGTGGTGTATTGTATGGCGTGGTGAGGGATTCTGCCTTCAAGATCAGGAAGCTGGCAGAAGCGGAAGAAAAGGCCCATATAAAAAAGGCTGGTGGAAACTAACCGTTCACGTCTCTGGCCAGCAGTAGCCTTTTTCAGGGTTTCAGGAGCAGCGTGATGCACAAGATCAGGGCACTCTGCCCATTAATCCGCACTGAAGCCCTTCAAAAGGTCGGGGGGAGAATGTGAACAGTTACGGTGGAAGTATGGGGAAGATATTTTAGATTGCTGCCTTAACTGCAGCATTTAACAGAGGAGGTATTGTCATGAATAAAACGCGATTCATTGTATTGGGGGGATTGATTGCCATTTTCTGTTTTACTGGTTTCTGTTTTAGTGGCTTGGCAATCGGGGCTGAAGAGGCCTGTATTACCTGTCACAAGAAAGTTTCTCCTGGGCTGGTACTTGACTGGGAGTCTAGCAGGCACAGTAAGGAAGGAGTGACCTGTTCGGTATGTCACGGCGAGAACCACACAAATGCCAGAGATTTCAAGAAGGCCATTTTGCCTGATGAACATGTCTGTGCTCAATGCCATGAAAAACAGTTTAATCAGTTCATGAAAGGCAAGCACCACTTTGCCTGGAAGGCCTTGAATGCCCTTCCTATTACTCATGTCGAGCCTGATGAGTTGATGGAAGGCGGCAAAGGCTGTGGGGGATGCCATAATGTTGGGGTCAAGACCAAGGCAGAGAGGATGGATTTACATAAGAGAGGCTATCGTTACCAGAACAATGCATGTGACGAGTGCCATACCAGGCACAGCTTTTCCAAGAAAGAGGCCCTTGATCCAAGGACATGCCAGCGCTGTCATATGGGTTATGACCATCCTCAGTGGGAAACCTGGGAGAGCTCAAAGCACGGTACCCGTTACCTCATAAAGGAAAAGGGCGAGCTGCCCAAAAATGCTCAGGCCCCCACATGTCAGTTCTGTCATATGCCTAATGGAAACCATGACAACAAGACTGCATGGGGATTTATTGGAGTAAGACTGCCCCTTCCTAAAGACAAACAGTGGGCCGCTGACAGGGTAACCATCCTCAAGGCCCTTGGTGTCTTGAATCCTGTGACAGGAAAACCGACTGCACGCCTTGATGTAATAAAGTCCGTGGACATGGTCCGTTTGACTGATGCTGCATGGAAAACTCAGAGGGAGAAGATGATCAAGACCTGTAGTAGGTGCCACTCAGAGAGCTATGCAAAAAGGCAACTGGCCTATGGCGATTCTATGCTGAGGAAGGCAGATAGATTGATGGCAGAGGGGATAAACATTGTCGCTGGCCTCTATAGAGATGGCATCATCAAGAAGCCTAAAAACTATGCCTTTGCCTATCCTGACTTTCTCTATTTTATGAGGACCGGGGGCGGAAATATGGAGCATATGTCTCATATAGATCAGGTCTTGTTCCAGATGTATATGAAGCATCGTATGCGGACTTACCAGGGCATTTTTCATCTCAATCCTGACTATGCATACTGGTATGGCTGGGCCATGATGACTAAGGACCTTGGTGAGATAAAGGAACTTGCTAAGACCATGAGGGCCACGGCAAAGATAGAGAAATAGACAGAATAGATGGGAATAGGGCGCCTTTGGCGTAACCGTTAACGCCCCCGGCTAGTGCTGGCCTTTTGAAGGGTTTCAGTGTGGATTAATGGGCAAGTGCCTTGATCTTGTGCATCAAGCGATGCTCCTGAAACTCTGAAGAAGGCCAGCGCTGCCGGGGAGGAATGTGAGCATCTACCCTTTGGCGCTCTCTTAATAGGATATAGGAGAGAGGCATTATGAAAAATGGAGAGGCAATCTTTCTGGTAATTCTCTTTGTCTTGTCCCCACTTATTGGAAACTGTGCAGAGATGGGCAGCTTCCAATACAAAGACTTCAAACGACCCAAGAGGTGCGGTGTCTGTCACAGGGAGATCTATCAGGAGTGGCGGCAGAGCCTGATGGCACAGTGTTTTACCCATGGATGGGATCAGGTCGAGTACTTCAAGCTGGCCCTTCCCCATGCCTTGAGACTCAAGAAGGTCTCAGGTGTCAAGGCCGGGTGTATTGCCTGCCATAGCCCTATCAGTTTTTTGAGTGGAGATATCCCCCCAGGGCCTGCTTCGGCCAAGACCAGGGCCAATGAAGGCGTGAGCTGTGAGGTCTGTCACAACATAACCGGGAGTACCAAAAAAGTACCCTTCAATTTCAGCTTTATCATCAAGCCAGGCAGGGTAAAGCAAGGACCAAGGAGGGATGCAAGGTCTCCTGCCCACGGGGTGAGATACTCCAAGTTTATCAAGAGCCCGGAATTCTGTGCCACCTGCCATGATGAGCAGAGCCCTTATGGTGCCTGGGTCAAGGCCACTTACAGAGAATGGAAGGCTGGACCCTATTCAAAGGAAGGCACAACGTGCCAGGACTGCCACATGTATCGTGCACCAGGGAAGCCGGGCATAGGAGGGAAAATGAGGGCCGATATGGCCCACCATGTCTTCCATGGTTCCCACTTCGCAAGTAAGCTTGCCGGTGCTGTTGACCTGGCACTCTATGCAAAAAAGGCGAATATCTCTCCTGGCTCTATGCTGAATCTGCGTGCGGAGCTCTTTAATGGCAAGGTAGGGCATTACATCCCTTCAGGCTCTACTGAAGAGCGTATGCTCTGGCTGGAAGTCTGGGCCACTGATGCCAGTGGTAAGAAATACTCGATCCCGGTAGATCGCAAGGGATTCAAGGGAGAGAAGTATACCATTGCCGATTCCAGTGCAATGGCATATCAGGCCATGGGGGAAATTATGGGAATCAAGGGATTCAAAGGTGTGAAACGCGACGGCAATTGCCCTGATGGTGCCAGGATCTTCCGTCACCCATTCTTTGATCCAAAGGGCCGTATGACTATCTGCCAGTGGTACACTGTAGACAACACCTTGGTTGACTACCGGATCGCTCCCAGGGAGACCAAGATCGAGAACTATACATGGGCTGTACCAAGAGATATTGCCCCAGGGCCGCTAAGCATTAAGGCCAGTCTATTTTACAGTGAGGTGCCAAGCTCTGTAGGCAAATTTCTCAGGCTGCCCGCAAGTGAATACGCCCCGATTCTGGTCAATACTACAAAATTGACACTGGAGGTCAAAAAATAACATCTATCTAAACCCATAGGAGATTGAAAAATGACAAAAAGACTGGAAGTTTACAAGTGTGAGGTCTGCGGCAACATGGTCGAGATGGTCCACGCAGGTATTGGAGAGCTGGTCTGTTGTGGCCAGCCCATGAAGCTTATGACAGAGAACACGGTTGATGCAGCAAGAGAGAAGCACATACCTGTAGTAGAAAAGGTAGATGGTGGCTTCAGGGTAAAGGTGGGGAGTGTCCTCCACCCAATGGAAGAAAAGCACTATATCGAGTGGATCGAGTTGATCGCTGACGGTAAGGCCTACAGGCAGTTTTTGAATCCAGGTGATGCCCCGGAGGCACTTTTCTCAATCGAGGCCGACCAGATTACTGCCAGGGCATACTGTAACATCCATGGCCTGTGGAAGGGCTAAAGAGAAACTCTGATTCCTTGTGGCCTTGTGGTGAAGAGATATGATTAAAAGAGGTTATGTTGCCAAAGACAGGGGAAAGAAGAGTCCCCGTATCCTTCGCCGCAGGGTCCATGAACTTTTGCGCTCAGAAGACCTAAAGCAAGTCCTCAGGGAGCTCAGGAAAATTTCTCCACGTAAGGCCATCAATCCTCTCATTTCGGCATTCTATGATAGTGATCCAGGACTCAGGTCAAAGGCAATCAGTGCCTTTGGTCAGATAGTAGCAGACCTGGCCAACAAGGACATGGAGGCGGCAAGGATAGTGATGCGTCGTCTCATGTGGATGTTGAATGATGAATCCGGGGGCATAGGCTGGGGAGTCCCTGAGGCAATGGCAGAGGCAATGGCCTGCCATCCAGGCATTGCAGAAGAATATGCACACATACTGGTCTCTTATATTCGGGAAGATGGGAATCTTCTCGAATATGGACCTCTCAGGAAGGGGGTGCTCTGGGGTATATGCCGTCTGGCCCAGGTGCATCCCGATCTGTTGATAGAACTAGATACCGCCAGATACATTCGTCCATATCTGGAGGATGACGACCCATCATCCAGGGAACTATCTGCCCGTGCGTTGAAGATACTCGGAGACAGGATCAGTCATTGACGTTATTCCTTATCTGTATAACTACTGTCTGTGTCAGGATAAGCCCTACAACAAGAATAATTAGTCCTCAGATTTTATACCCCAACAATTATTTGCGCTGTTGCCGTCCCTGACCTGGCTATAGTACTACCCATAGCTTAAGAAAAGACTGCCACAGCCTGCTGCTGAACGCTCAAAAGGACCTCCTATGCTGCATCACAAAATTCACTCGCGCTTATATGAAATATCCAGGACTATTTTTTGCTCTTGACATTGGGATTGACTTTAGGCTAGAATGTAGTTTCTATTAAGATAGAGGTTTTTGGATCTAAAAAATACAAATTAGATTGGGACTTTTTAGAAGAAATTCCTTTTAGTCCCATTTTTCGATAATGAAACTATCTAGATGTTCGTACTCGTTGAAAGTTACAGAGAATGTCTATATTTTACCGTTTTGATTGTAGCTTAGTTTAGAGGCTTGCTATGTTGGAAATAAGGTTTCATGGAAGGGGTGGTCAAGGAAGTGTTACCGCAGCGGAGATCTTGGCAATTGCAGCATTTAAGGATGGAAAATACAGCCAGGCCTTCCCAATTTTCGGGGTGGAACGAAGGGGCGCTCCGGTTCAGGCTTTCTGTAGAATCGACGAGAGGTTAATAAGGTTAAGATGCCAGATCTATGAGCCGAACATAGTAGTTATTCAGGATGCAACGCTTATCCCAGATGTTGATGTCACTGCCGGGATCAAGAAAGATGGAATTGTCCTGATAAATTCTGCAAGGCCACCAGAGAATTTCAAGCTTGATGGGGTTGTTGTCAAGACTGTCGATGCAACCCGGCTTGCACTGGAGACGCTTGGAAGACCAATAGTAAATAGTGTCATGCTTGGGTCGCTAGCTAAACTGGGTATAGTTTCACTAAATTCTATTGTGGAGGTTGTCGGCATGAGGTTTAAGGGGGAACTCGGCGAGAAAAACATCACCGCAGTCAAAAAGGCCTTTGAGGAGTTGCCGATATGATACCAGGAGGCATTACTGAGCCAGGGACAACGTTGGCAATTAAGACCGGGTCATGGAGGAATTTCAGGCCCATAAAGGATGAAACGAAGTGTAAGCGTGGTGGTGAGCCTGTAGCCATAGGCAGGCTTGAGCGCTTTGTTGCAGACTGGGAGATTGAGAATGGGGGAAAGGCCCCTGAGAGGGCTGAACCTACAGGAAAGAAGGTGGCCGTTGTTGGTTCTGGTCCATCAGGTCTGACAGTTGCTATAGAACTGGCAAAGAGAGGACATGAAGTCACAATCCTTGAGACTCTTCATCGGCCAGGAGGCGTCCTTGTCTATGGTATCCCGGAGTTTAGGCTCCCAAAGCGGATAGTGGAGACGGAGATAGAGTCCATAAAGAGGCTTGGAGTCAAGGTGATGACCGATGTCGTTGTGGGTAAGACCATGACGATTGATGATCTACTGGAAGACTATGATGCAGTCTTTCTCGGTACTGGGGCGGGTCTACCACTTCTATTGGGTATTCCAGGTGAAGACTTAAGTGGGGTCTATTCTGCAAACGAATTCCTCATAAGAATCAACCTGATGAAGGCCTATGCCTTTCCTGATTACGATACACCTATCAAGGTAGGAAAGCGGGTTGTAGTGATAGGTGGAGGAAACGTTGCCATGGATTCTGCAAGGTGTGCCCTCAGGCTTGGTGCTGAAGAGGTTTCCATCGTCTATAGAAGGAGTGAGAAGGAGATGCCCGCAAGAGATGAAGAGATAGAGCGGGCTAAAGAAGAAAATATTGAGCTTATGACTCTTACGCAACCGGTCCGCTTCATGGGAGAGGAAAAGGTCGATGGGATAGAGTGTATCAAGATGGAGCTTGGAGAGCCTGATGAGAGTGGAAGGAGGAGGCCTGTACCTATAGAGGGAAGCAACTTCAATATAGATGTTGACCAGGTCGTGATAGCCATAGGCCAGAGGCCAAATCCTCTTGTGATGCGCACAACAGAGGGCCTTGTCTGTGATGACAGAAGGGGCATCATTATTGCTGACAGTATGGGAAGGACGAGTAAAAAAGGCGTTTTTGCCGGTGGAGATGTGATAAGTGGAGCTGCGACTGTCATAGCGGCCATGGGGGCAGGTAAGAGGGCTGCAGAGGCTATAGATACGTTTCTAAGGGGTGATTGAATGGCAAAGATTTTAGAAAAAGTTGAGCTTGCTCCGGGCATAAACGAGTTTGTTGTAGATGCACCACTGATTACAAGAAAGGCCAAACCTGGACAGTTTTTGATAGTGATTGTGGACGATAAGGGAGAGAGGATTCCCCTTACAATTGCAGACATGGATAGAGAGTCTGGAGCTGTCACCATTGTCTTTCTGGAGATTGGCAAATCAACCATGGAACTTGGCCGACTTGAGGTAGGCGATGAGATAGCCCATATAAGTGGTCCTCTCGGAAAGGCCTCTGAGATACCTGAAGGTGAGACAATTGTCTTCGTGGGTGGCGGTGTTGGCACTGCCGCTGTCTATCCAATCGCAAGAAAGGCAAAAGAGTCGAATAAGGTCATTTCAATAGTTGGGGCAAAGAGTAAAGAGACTGTTATCTGGGAAGACAGGATGCAGAGAGTCAGTGACAGACTGATTGTAA
>JALTHV010000250.1 GCA_027004315.1 Deltaproteobacteria bacterium | reverse complement strand
TTGCCCTCTCGGCAGTGGAGAGCGAACACATCTCTTCATTGCAGCCAGGATACCAAAAACCAAAACGAACTTCACCATAGTGCAAAACCTTGCCATCTGCATCCCATTTCGTGGGCACCATCAGCCAATAAACGATCTCCACCTCCTCCGCCCGCCGGATCAATGATTTCACAGGTAGATACCGATACTCCGCATAAGTAAGTTCCCCCGAACTCCCCTCTATGGCTATCGCCACCATAAGCCCATCGCTGGAAGTAAAACACTTCGCCAATTCCTGAAGCCTTTCTTCGCTCAAGAATTGAGACTCCGGTTCAAAGACCAACCCTTGTTCAAGCGCCCACTCTCGGAGACTCTGTAGATCCAGCGGTACATCTTGAGGCAGCGACTCACTCCCCGAAAAAAATACCAGCCCGTGAAATTGTAGCACATTAGAGGACATAACCCTTTCTCCTCCCCCGTTCTGCCACAATACAAAAATTATAGTATCTCAGGAGGCAATGTCAAAGATTAATTTCTATTTTCGATGCCTGACCCCTCTGCTTCTCCCTGATCTTTTCAATAGATTCTGCCATTAAATCTTTATTACGTGAATGGTCTTCCAGCCGAAGTGCACGCATCAAACAAGAGATTGTGTTATCCTTGTCAATAGCTCCAATTTCGCCAACAGCCCGTGCAGATAGATGACGTACAAAAGGATCATTGTGCGATAGGAAGCCAAGCACTGTATGCAAGTTACTTTGTTGATCATCCCCCAAACATACAAGAGAATAGAATGCGCCAACTTTGACTGAATCGTCGGCGTCATGTGCCAGCGTATTAAGAACACTGACGATTTCAGAAGTTCTCTGCCCCAGTTTGCCCAGCGCAATTGCCAGGAATCTTCTGACGTCGGAAATATCGTCATTAACGAGTGATAGTAGTTCTGGTATTGCTGAGATACTTGCAGTGCCTAATTTCGCTATTGAACATACCGCCTCCCCTCTTATAAGGGCATCTCTTGAACTCAACGAGACAATGAGGGCGTCAATCTGTGATTTTGCACGAGGATCAATTTTTTGGGCAGTATCAAAATAGGTCTGCCACAAAGGATCATCGCGGTGTTCGAGCAAGGGAGCCAATTTCACTAAAGCTGGTTTTGCCAAATTCCCATAGTGCCCCAATGCAAGAATTGAATAACCCCTCATGTTAAGTTTATCACTTGATACGTTGGCATTGTCACATGCAGTCTCTTCAATAACACGAATTAGAACGGGTAATACTTGTTCCACAAGTTTGCTATCTAACAGTTTGAAATTCGCAAGCGCTCCGCATGCAAGCCAGCCCCAACCATAATCTTTACGGTCAAGGCAAACCTCGATGGTAGCTGTCAAAACAGGCACAGCATCTTCAGGATTGCATGAAAACCGAGAGAGCGCCTCTGCAGAGAAAATCCGAGACCACCCGTCACCAGTGTAAATGAGGTTCCGAAGTGATTCTGCCCAGCCACGATACGTTGGTCCCATTTTTCGGAGTTCTATCCATGCGAGTTCTCGGACTTTCCAATCTGAGGAGCCACCTATCTGCCTTATTAACTCAGATATATGTGGGTCAGTAGTTAACCGTTCGATATCCTGAATTGCTCTTTGAGCTAAATTTGATGAGATTTTTTGAACTGCAAATGTGCGAGCTTTTACAATAGCACCAATATGATCTTTGTTGTTATCCCCAGACATATTTTACCTCTTAAGCCTTGCCAATTCGTTTCGGGCATCACGAATCTCAGAATCAATAGAAATCGACATTTCTCCAAGAATATCTCTACCAGCTAAATCCGCATCATGCACTTTGATCATCAACACATTGATGTCAGAAGTCATTATATCGGCTATTTCCGCCTCTATTTCCGATATTCGTCTCTTGATTTGTGATATCGCTCGGATGGTTCTTACCAGGTCAGCAGCGGTGCCTTCTCCTGATATGGCCTCGGGGCTTTCATGCCATTGATCAAGGATGTTCCGCATTTTGGTGATGTCTTTTTGTGCGTAGGCTTCGTTCAATTCAGCCATCAGCCTTGTACGCACATGACGAGACTTGTCGTCTGTTGCCTTATCGGGATGTATGATTGAAGCAATATTCCGATACAGCCTCTTTGCCTCCTCTGATTCTTCAGACTCCAGCGAGTCTTTTTGGGGTTCGATGTCGACACCCTCGTATTCCTCAGCGGCCTTTCTCGCCTGCGTTCGAGCTCTTACAGCTTCTTGGTTCAGCTCATGATCTTGGGGCTTTTGTCTGGCTTTTAGCTCAGCGATCTGTGCCCGAAGTTCGTCAAGTTCAACGTATCTTTTACCAACCTGGGAATAATAGCGGTGCTGAAATGCCGCAACAGTAAGTTTGAGTTCCTCAAGATCGAGTTCTTTTTCAGCCAGTAATTGAGATAACCTCTCTAGCTCGGCCTTCTTAGTCGCGAGTTCAGCTTCTTCGGGCGTATTCATTTTGATTAAGTCATTTCTCATTTTTCTATAGTGCTAACATTCAAGCTCACCTGCCGAAAAGCGTAGCTTTTTTTGGTCAGGTGAAGCGCCTTGTGTGTGCCGGGCACGGCACATGTTCTTATAAGTGAGCCAAGTGTACGTAAATTTAATGTCCTTGGCAAGTCTTAGACCCAGCCAGATGGAGGCGA
>JALTHV010000249.1 GCA_027004315.1 Deltaproteobacteria bacterium | reverse complement strand
AGGCACGATTCACCAAACGCAGGGCATCCAGAGAGCTTTGTTGCAGGGGCCCTACATGTCCGCCTTGGAGGACCCACCAGATACCCTGATCGGCTCAGCGAGAAGGCCTGGCTGGGCGAAGGTTATCCGGATCCGGGGACCAGAGATATCCGCAGTACGGTCTCTCTCCTCAAGGCCTCTGCCTGGATATCGTTGACTATTGTCCTATGCATATTATTTTGCAACTTCTCAATAAGCTGGGGTATCCATCATGCTCTCGCTCCCCTCACCCTGCCCTCTCCCAGAGGGAGAGGGCTTGGGTGAGGGGAAACATGTATTGCCCAACTTATTGAATGGCCTATAATCAGGAAACTTGGGCCAGATTATGGATAATTCTCTTGATGATATAGAGACCCTATTAAATTTATCTACACCTGAATTGGTCTTATATGCCAACAGGATCCGTAGAGACTATGTTGGATCCAGATTAGAGCTATGTAGTATCCTAAACGCCAGGTCAGGGATGTGTACTGAAGACTGTAAATTTTGCGCTCAGTCCTCATACTATTCTACAGACATACCTGTCTATCCCCTACTCAAAAAAGAAAAGATCCTTAAGGCCGCAGAAGATGCAGGAAAGATCGGTGCTGAAAGATTTAGTATTGTTACCAGTGGAAGACGTCTAAATCCCGGAGAATTGAGCTATCTGGCCGACACCATCTCATTAATAAGGGAAAAAATTCATATAAAGGTATGCGCATCTCTGGGCAGCCTAAACAGGCAGGAATTAAAGATATTAAAAAGTGCTGGATTATCACGTTACCATCACAATATAGAGACCTCTGCACGCTATTATAACAGAGTTGTTACTACACACAGCTTTCAAGAGAGGATAAATACTGTCAATTCTGCAAAGGAAGCAGGCCTTGAAGTATGTAGTGGAGGCATAATCGGCATGGGAGAGACATGGCAGGACCGCATTGATATGGCCTGTGTGCTGAAAGACCTGGAGGTAGACTCTATCCCTATAAATATCCTGGTGCCTATAAAGGGGACACCTCTCGAGTCTGTAAGGCCAATCTCTTGCAGAGACATCATACGGACAATCTGTATGTTTAGGATTATCCTGAAAGACAAGACCATCAAAATGGCCGCTGGCAGAGAACGTACCTTTAGGGATTTTCAGGGCCTGGGCTTTATGGCAGGGGCTAACGGAATGATTATAGGCGGATACCTGACTATAAAGGGGAGAAGTGTAGAGGCAGACCACCAGCTTGTAAGAGAAATAAAGGAGTTATGGAGAGAAGGCCTTTCAGTCTGA
Source organism: Deltaproteobacteria bacterium (assembly GCA_027004315.1). GTDB lineage: Bacteria > Desulfobacterota > Dissulfuribacteria > Dissulfuribacterales > UBA3076 > JALTHG01. The sequence continues at coordinate 1,365 of JALTHV010000249.1, read as the reverse complement.
GGCCCTCAAATTAAGTGTATGTTTCATCAACTCTATATGTCTGGCGACCTTTTTCAAGAGTCCTCTGTCTTTTTTGTCCCTGGAGAGCTCAATAAATTTCTGATAGTGTGAGATGGCCTCTCTTATCTTTCCCTCATCTTCAAGGAGCAGGGCCAGATTGTAGTGGGCCGGGGGATAATCTGGATCAATAGCAAGGGCCTTCAAAAATGACTCTATTGCCTCATCGGGCCTGTTAATCTCTTTGTAGATCAGGCCCAGGTTGTTATAGTCTGCAATGTCGTTGGGATTGATGGCAATGGCCTTTTTGGACTCAGAGATAGCGGCATCCAGATCTCCCTTGAGATAGAGGGCTACTGCCATATTGGAATGGCCCTTTTCATACCTGGGATTGATGGCAATGGCCTTTTTGTAACAGGCTATGGCCCTATCCAGATCCCCAAGCCCTTTATAGACCATGCCCATGTTGTTGTAGGCATCTATGTTAAATGGCTCAATGAAGATGACCTTTTTGTACTCTTTTAATGCCTCTTTGAGCCTCCCTTCTCTTTGATAAGAGACCCCCAGGTTAAAATGGCTGACGGCTATCTCAGGAGACGGTGGCAGAGGGGCTCTCGGTCTCACATGACTCCGCCTCTTCTTTGCAACAGGCATGGCTGCCCTCTTTCTGGGCCTGGCCTTTGACTTCAGATTATGCCTTACTGCAGCCAGCTTCCGGGCCATTGCCTCTTTCTTGCCTTTGGTCTCTGCAGCAGGCAAAATGATCAAATTAGGTCCCTGCAATTCCATACCTGATGAAATCTTTGGATGTATCTTATGGACAGGCCTGGAGGGCCTGACAGGCATTGATGGCCTTGGTTTTATCTGCCTGGTCTTATTGTTATAATAAAAAATCGTCAATACAGAGAAGACTGCAATAATAAAAGAGAAGAGAATTGCAGCAGAGATGACATTCCTGGAGGACAAGAGACCTCTCTTTCTGGAATCACCTGATGGGAAAAGGATGGTCTTTGCTGTGACCTTTTTGTCCCTGTTGCTCCCTTCTGCCTTTGCCTTTTGGACCCTCTTCAGGGCATCAATGATAAAACTCATTGCAATAACTTGGCCTAATTGCCCATAGCATCGCTTGCCTTTTCTATAACTGCGTTTGGAAACTCCTTTAAGCCTCCGCTCTTTCTCAGCCCATCCATTACCTCCCAAGAGGTCTTTTTATCCTTGAAGCTCCCCAACAAGACCCGATATTGAGTCCCTATTCCAGGTATATTTACCCTGGAGATGTAGACCTCATGTCCCAGCCCTGTCAATCTCTTTGCAGCGCTGAGGGCCAGATCTCTGTCTGGATATGATCTTAGATAAATGGTATATGTA
>JALTHV010000248.1 GCA_027004315.1 Deltaproteobacteria bacterium | reverse complement strand
ATCAAATATTGTTAATGCTCTTGGGTCTCTAAAAACCGTTATGGCTTCTTCAAAATGGATCCCATGTTTTTCGTGATTAGAATGTGCCTTAAGGGGATCCCATTCAAAATTATAGTGCATTTTAATCTACCAAAACCATTGTAATTTTCCATGGCGAACGCTCAGCATCAGCCGCGCGGCTTTTTGCGTCGGCTGAATTAGCCTTGTTATCTGCCGTGTTCACGTTCAAACGCAGCAAGCTTCTCTTGCCATTCCTTTTCCATTGCATCCATATACAACATACCCAAAAACTGCCCGATATTCTCGAATCCGAATCCACCATAGTAGCTTCGATCAAGTATGTCTTACTAAAAAGGTTATTTTCTATCATACTATCTATCTCACCGCCCATTTGCTTCACTCACTCGAGACGCGTAACTGTTCACATTCCCCCCGGCCAGCAATAGCCTTTTTCAGGGTTTCAGGAGCAGCTTGATGCACAAGATCAGGGCACTCTGCCTATTAATCCGCACTGAAACCCTTCAAAAGGCTACCGCTGGCCGGGGACGTGAACGGTTACCGAGACACAGAAGACACAGAAAAAAGCCTCTTGCCTGTATTCACTTTATCTTTGTAGTAAGATAGAGTCAAAAGTACTCGTCCATAGGCAAGGCAACAAGTAGTATAGCGATTGGCAGTAAAGACCATGCACAAACGGCTCTGGATACAGGGCACCAGGAGGTAAAAAGATTGTCTGATTCAAGACGGCATTCCGGGTTTTTCCCCATCTTTATTATTGCTGTGATCTTTCTTGGAGTAGGGCTTTCTATCCTTCCACTCACCAGCCCGGATGAGGGACGCAATGCCTGTGCTGCATGGGGAATGCTCTCTTCAGGGCATTTTTTGACACCCATGTATAATGGTAAGCTGCGGCTTATAAAACCTCCTCTATTATACTACTCAATGCTTCCATTTATCAAAATCTTCGGACCAGGGGCCCTTGCAGCAAGGCTCCCATCTTTCCTGGCAGCCCTTGCCATAGGGGTGGTCATCTTCTGGTATGGAGAAAACCGCCTTAGTAAGGGAACTGGCTGGTGGGCAATGCTTATCTGGTGCACGAACCTCCATGTCTTTATTGAGGCCAGGTCCGCAGTCCCAGAGATGACCCTCGTGCTGTGGCAGTTCCTGTCCTTCCTCTTACTCATTGAGGGGACAGGCCTCATAAGGCCTCATATAAATAAGAAAAAAACTGTCCTTGCCTGGGTCTCTGCCGCCCTTGCCGTCATGGCAAAAGGCCCTATTGGTTTCCTCCTCCCTGCCCTGGCCGCAATGCTCTGCGCCCTCTGGTTAAAGGGACGAAGAGAACTCATCCCCTTTATTGGCCGTGCCTGGAAAAACATCGGTCCCCTGCTTTTTTCCCTTATAGTCCTCCCTTGGTATAGTATAATGTTCTATAGATATGGGAGATTTTTCTTTCAAGAATTTTTTTACAAAAACAACATCGCCCGCTTTACAGGTAGCATTGCCTATCATCCCTACTCCTTCTGGTCTGTCTATTTCCCCATACTTATTATAGGTTTTTGGCTATGGCACCCCCTTTGGGGAAAGACCCTCAAGGGACTCCTGAATAAAAAGTCTCCTGTTGTCAATGTACTCAAGGCAATGTTCGTCTGGTCTGCAACGATCATAATTTTTTATGGCATGGCTGCCAACAAACTCCATCACTATATACTTGCATCCTATCCCGGGCTGTGCCTGCTGATTGGCTGGGCCGCTGCAACAGCAACAGAGGTCTCTTTAGGCAGCAAGTTGACACTGGCAATCCAGGGAATCGTCGAGATCGGTGCAGCATGCTTTCTGTGGAGATATGTCCCCTCAAGCCTTCCCTTTTCTCTGAAACCCCTTGCGGTCATCATGACCATTGCCGGTATATTTACCTTTTTGGCCCTCTCCAGGGCCTGTATAGAAAAGGGTCCTCTCTCTCCCTGGCTTCAGATATTCAGGGCCGGGGCCTTCCTCTCTGTCTTAGTGGTAGGGGCATATCTCTATTCCGGAGTCTATCAACCGCAGGTTGCAGGGAGATATCTCTCAGCAACCCCTTCGGCCTTTTATAGACATAGACGTTCAGCAGTCGTCTTCTATGCCCAAAAGACCATCCCCACCCTCAGGAATGCCACAGAGGTCGCTGTCGTCCTCTCCAAAGAAAAAATACTCCGCCTCTGGCTCCGCTCAAGGCGGTCTGCCTCACTCCTTGCCGGTCTTCCGCAGTCTGTCAGGCATAAAGTCCTGTGGGAGGGGTATGATATTGGTGACAGGGTAGAGGTCATCGAGCTTCGACTGAGGGAAAACTAGGGGCTTCCTTCAGGCACTATTTACGTAACCGTTCACGTCCCCGGCCAGCGGTAGCCTTTTGAAGGGTTTCAGTGCGGATTAATAGGCAGAGTGCCCTGATCTTGTGCATCAAGCTGCTCCTGAAACCCTGAAAAAGGCTACCGCTGGCCGGGGGGAATGTGAACGGTTACCTATTTACCATGTCAAGGAAATAGGCATGGAACCGCACGTCTTTCGTCAGCTCAGGATGAAATGCAGCCACCAGCACATTTTTTGACCTCGCAGCTACAGGTGTGCCATCAGGAAGTTGCGCCAGTATCTCTACCCCATCGCCAATCTTCTCTATCCAGGGGGCA
>JALTHV010000247.1 GCA_027004315.1 Deltaproteobacteria bacterium | reverse complement strand
AGTTCCTGATCACTCATTATCTTCTCTCCTTATTCTATCTAAACATTCATGCAACGTGATGCCTTGCACCCCTGAGCATGAAAGTTGGCTCAAAGCTCAAAGGCATAAATCTTTTACTTTGAGCTTTCAGCTTTGAGCTTTCAGCTTTGAGCTATTTTCACGGCAAACATTCATAACCAGATATCTCGCCCCTGGACATGAAATGAAAGCACCGTACGGTAAATTATACACTTCAAATGTAACTTCTCAATCCCAACGTCTTGTCTGGCTGGTCGTATTGCTCAGATGTAACCGTTCACGTCCCCGGCCAGCGGTAGCCTTTTGAAGGGTTTCAGTGCGGATTAATAGGCAGGGTGCCCTGATCTTGTGCATCAAGCGATGCTCCTGAAAGCCTGAAAAAGGTTACCGCTGGCCGGGGGGAATGTGAACGGGTACGATCAGCTTGCTAAAGGGAGGAACTCTGGTACCAGGAGGCACCTCTACCCCTTCGAGATAACTGAAGGCACCTAGTTCTGCCCCTTCACCTACTCTTGTCCCGCCCTTCAGGACTACGTGAGGACCAATTGTGACGTCACGGGACAGCATGACTCCTGGCTCTATATAGACAGATCTATAGAGTTCGAAAGTCACCCCAGCCTCCATCCAGCTCTTCTTTATCCTATCCAACATGATATCTGCGGCCCTCGCAAGGTCCATTCTTGAATTAACTCCCCACACTTCATCCTCAGTAGCAGCGCTAATAGCCCCTACCGGGATACCTCTGGATACCGCTATGCCAACTATGTCAGTCAGATAATACTCCCCCTGGACATTTTTACAGCCAATGCTGCCCAGGGCATCAAATAAAAATTCTGAATCAACTGCATAAGTACCAGTATTTACTTCTGTCAGTAATCTTTCGGCCTCTGTGGCATCTCTCTCCTCAACTATACCCTGGATCTCAGCCCTATCAGAGGCAGACCTGAGCACCCGTCCATATCCACCAGGATCCTTCAGATGGGCAGTCAGGATGGAAAGGGACCTTCCAGATCGCTCATGGGCCCGCATAAAGGAGGCCAGGGTGCCCTCCCTTAGCAACGGCGTATCGCCACAGAGAATCAATACCTTACCACAAAACTCCTTCAAGGCCGCCTTTGCACACAACACCGCATGGCCTGTACCAAGCTGCTGCTCCTGCATTACCAGCTCAACCTCTTGCCCTTCCAGGTAGTCCCTGACAAGCTTGCTGCCATGACCTATCACTACTACCTTTAAGGCCATATCCAGATTTCTTAACAGGCCCAGGACATACCCTATAAGGGGCCTTCCGAGGAGACGATGCATTACCTTCGGGATCTCTGATCTCATCCTGGTCCCCATACCTGCTGCAAGTATAATGGATGCCCAGGAAGTAGCATCTGCCTTCATAGGCAAACCCTCCAGAAACAAAAAAGAGGCAGACTAACGCCTGCCTCTTTTTTCCAAATCTAATACTCACTAGATAATAAGATCCTATTAAGTCTGAGCCCCCCCTAGGTGGAGCCTCACAAGGGCCCTGGTCAGGGCAGCTCGGGCACGTGCCATGTCGATCTCTCCCTTCCGCGCCTCAGCCTCCTGCAGTCTACGCTCAGCCCTTTCTTTGGCCCTGAGAGCCCTGTCTATATCAATTTCTGTAGCCAGCTCACCGGATTCGGCCAGCACGGTCATACGATTATTTGATACATCACAAAATCCGCCACTTATTGCCAAACGGACTGACTGCCCATCATTGACATAATGCATCTCACCTACCTTAAGCGTAGCTAACAAAGAACAGTGATTTGCCATTACACCAAAGATGCCATCAGCACCAGGCGCACTAGCCAACTCCACCTCTTCACTCACCACTAAGCGCGAAGGCGTAACAACCTCAAGAAGTATCTTGTTTGCCATTTATTTTCCCTATATCTATATCTACATCTATAGCTTCACGATCATCCAGTTAGGCTATTCACCGCATAATACTGTCAGCATTAAGCACAGGTACAGACTTTTATCCTTTTTTGGCCTTTTCTATGGCCTCTTCAATAGTACCGACCATATAGAAAGCCGCCTCAGGCAGATCATCGTGCTTACCATCCAGGATTTCAGCAAATCCACGAATCGTGTCTTCAACCTTTACATATTTACCAGGCATACCTGTAAAGGTCTCGGCCACAAAGAATGGCTGGGAGAGAAACCTCTGGCACCTCCGAGCCCTCTCTACCGTGAGCTTGTCCTCATCTGAGAGTTCATCCACACCAAGGATAGCGATGATATCCTGGAGGTCCTTGTATTTCTGCAGGGTCTGCTGGAGCACACGGGCCACCCGGTAGTGTTCCTCACCCACGACAAGGGGATCAAGAATACGTGATGTAGAATCCAACGGATCTACAGCGGGATAGATGCCAAGTTCTGCAATCTGTCTCGAAAGGACGACTGTACCATCAAGGTGGGCAAAGGTAGTAGCCGGAGCAGGGTCAGTCAAGTCATCTGCCGGCACATACACACACTCAACAGCAGTAATGGAACCCTTGTTCGTGGATGTAATCCTCTCCTGTAATGCCCCTAAGTCTGTAGCAAGGGTTGGCTGGTAACCCACGGCAGAAGGAATGCGGCCTAAAAGGGCCGAGACCTCAGATCCTGCCTGGGTAAACCGGAATATATTGT
>JALTHV010000246.1 GCA_027004315.1 Deltaproteobacteria bacterium | reverse complement strand
ATTTGCCCCTGAACTTGGCACTGCAGTGCCGGTCTCTCCAAGACGTCTCGCAGAGGAATGGAAGAGGTTGAAAGATAAGAGGTAATGTAAGTCCTCAATAAGTCCTGGCAACTTCAATATAACCGATCTAGGGTGCTTCTTTTCCCAACATGCTTCGACCCTTGTTCTCTAAGGTTTTTGCAGCATAGGACCCTCCCTGTTCTCCTCCGCTGCGCTCCGGAGCCAGGGTTTCCAATGCTGCAAAAACCAAGAAAACTACAGTGACAAAGTTAGGGGACGGAGTTAGTTTAATAATTTAATTGACGCTGATTTGTCGAGTTGTTATTGTAGGGCATGTCTCGACACAGACGACTCAATATCCCTGGTGCGATTCATCATGTCATCACAACGGGTTAAATCGCCAGGATATCTTTCTTGAGGACTATGACCGGAATGACTTTCTTGGCCGACTTGAAAAGAACCTTTCTTTTTGAATCCGGTCAGGGCCGGTATGTGAAGGGTCTTGGCGAGCTTGACCGGTACCGGTGGTCCGGGCACAGTGTTTTGGTTGGTTGCAGGCGAAGGACCTGGCAGGATCGGGGGGTGAAATACTTTCCCATTTTGGTTTAAAAGGGCCAATAATCTTTCATCTGCCAAGGGTCTAATCTTGTTATTTAGGGTACTACCAACTTGGCATCAACGGAAAGGAATTGGCCCGGTATTTCGGTATGTCCCGGCCTTCAGTCTCGAAGGCTACCAAGTAAGGTGAAAAATCTGTAAAAGAGAATAACGTTAAACTATTAAACTAACTCCGTCCCCTACTCCGATCCAGTATCTCTTCCTCATATTCCACTGTCAACCGAAAGACTTAACAGCCTGCCATCTTTGAGCATACCTTTATCCAAGGTGAAAATTCTCTCTACTGCTAAATTGAATGCAATTGCTAAATGGAGAGCATCGCCCGCGCGTAAGTTATTATTGAATTGTGCCAAAGCGACCTTCTTCACGTATCATCAGGAGCGTCTTCGATCCCGTCGTTTTGAGACGCGGGATTCCGCCCCGAAACTTGGCAAGCGGTGGGAGTGGCTTTTTCCGGGGCCTGACAGGCGACAATCGTGCCACGGGTTCCCCGCGGCGGATAACCACGATCTCCTCTTATATGGTCATGCAGATGACCCATTATAATAACCCATATTCCGGACTCAAAACAAAAATCCAATTATTTTAGATGGTTACTGTTTATTTTTTCTGTGGCTACAGCATAGTGCAATTCAAAAAAATGCTGTAAATTCAATTTGATACAAACAACCTTTCCGGAATATGGGTAATAAAGCCAGGTCAATTGCTCAATGTTCTTTTCTTCTCAGATGCCCTCCGTCCTCCGATCTCTGACCTCTGACTTCTGTCTTTCCCTGACCTCCGACCTCCGCCCGCTGCCTGCCCCGTGAAATTGACGAAGTCAGAGTAAAGCACATTTCACCGGGGTACCCTCTTGATGCTTGAATATTTGACATAAGGTCACAAAGCACCAACGTCCCCTATTCCAGGCATGATAGACCCCTCTGCTCTGCTTCTTAAGGTTTATCAAAAACATCATGTTTCCCGATGACTCTCAGTCTGATGCCATCTTCGATCTTTTCAAAGGTGAATCTATAACTCATATCGATGCTTGCTTCCCAGATATTTTTTGTTCCTTTAATCTTCTTTATACGAAGGGAAGGATGAGTAAAGTTAGAAGAAACAAGGAGTTTCATCTTCTTTTTAAATTGCTGTTTAACCTTTTTATGGAGTTTTCGGTAGGCCCTGTCAAAGCAGGGGGAGCGGATGATTTTCATTCTTCATCCAGTTCCTTAAAGAAATCCTTTAGATTCTTAGATATCAGTACATTGCCCTTGGCAAAGTCTCGTTCAACTTTTTTCTCCTCTTCCTGCCACTCCTTAGACCAAAACCAGGTCTGGCTTTTATCTATGGTTACTTGCGGTTTTATCAATATGCCCTCTGGTAGCACTTCGAAATCTACAACATCACCTATTTTAATATTTGCTTTTTCTCGCACCCTTTTGGGTATAGTTATCTGGAAATTTCTCTGCACCCTGGTCATTGTTGACATAATAAATGACCTCCTACTCACATTTACGAAATTATGATATTCGTAATTTCATTCAATGTCAAGAATATTTTGACTTTGAGACGATGCTCTTAACCATCTCAATCATCAAAACGAATCTAACGGCCACTAAAAACTGATATTTCAAGACCCCTCTGCTTCCATTCAACGCTATAGAGAGGAACTACAACGGTCTGTGATGGCTAACTAGTCATAAATATCTTTATTTATCAAATAGTTATGACGATGTCCTGTAACTTCTCAATAAGTGGAGGCTTCATTTTGGTACCCGACCACAGGGTGCTTCTTTTCCCAACATGCTCTCGCCCTTTGTTTTCTGAGGTTTTTGCAGCATAGGACCCTCCCTGTTCTCCTCCGCTGCGCTCCGGAGCCGTCCACATCCCCCCTGGCCGGAGACGTGAACAGTTACTGCGCTCCGGAGCCAGGGTTTCCAATGCTGCAAAAATCAAGAAAACTACAGGGCTAACGCAAATCGTTTCCAAAAGAAGCATCCTGTGGTCGGTTACATCGAAGTTGCCAGGACTTATTGAGAAGTTAAAGCGAAATCACTTCCAATAATAGA
>JALTHV010000245.1 GCA_027004315.1 Deltaproteobacteria bacterium | reverse complement strand
TTGAAGGGTTTCAGTGCGGATTAATGGGCAGAGTGCCCTGATCTTGTGCATCAAGCTGCTCCTGAAACCCTGAAGAGGGCTATCGCTGGCCGGGGACGTGAACGGTTACCATCCCGTCTGTAGAGACAAACTATATATTTGTCCCGTCGTGTCTATCAGTGATTTAGACAGACATACGGTTTTTCCTGCATTGATAATGAGACATCTGTGATTATTGTATCTAAATTCTACAGTACCCAACATCTCTCTTTCCACTGAGGACATATATGCTAGAACTCTTTTTTAGAAAGCAACGTCAGATAGAATCCCTGATCTTTATCTATCTTAATCAACTTCAAATGAGCCAGAAGCACTTTTACGATGGGTTGACTATCTGCATTGAAAAGGGTGCCCGTGGAGATTTTGATTTCCAGACAGATATGACGCATAAATTTGAGTCTAAGGCAGATGATACACGTGAGGAGATCAAGGAACTGATGTATGGGAAGGCCCTATTACCTGAATCCCGTGGGGATATCATGGAACTCTTAGAGGCCATGGACAAGGTCCCAAGGCTGTTTGAACTGGTTCTATATATGATTAAGACCCAAAATCTGGATATCCCTGACCTCATTGTGCCGGATCTCAAGGAATTATTAGATGTCTCACTTGAAAGCTGTGACCTTATGATTAAACAGGTAGATACCCTGTTTAAGAGGAGAAAGGGGATCAGGGCGCTTGTCTCCACAATTGATTATAACGAAAGCCACTGCGATCATATCGAGCGTCGTATCATTACCAAGATATTTCAGTCAGATGTAGATCCCTTCCAGAAGCTGCAACTCAAGGAGATGGTAGTAAGCCTGGGGGAGATTTCGGACCAGGCCGATCGTATATCCAAACTTGTCAATATAATCAATATAAAGAGGCGCGTCTGATGATCTCTATCCTAGGAGGGATCTTTTTAGGCTGGTCCCTGGGCGCAAACGATGCATCCAATGTCTTTGGTTCTGCGGTTTCAGCAAGGATGCTCAAGTTCTGGACAGCGGCAGTCTTGGCCTCTATCTTTGTCCTGCTGGGGGCCATTCTCGAAGGCCAGGCAGGAATTGAGACCATCAAGAGCCTGACACCTTTGACTCTCAGACTGGCGGTAGTCTGCTCGGTGTCGGCAGCCATCACTGTAACCATAATGACAGTCCTAAGCCTCCCTGTATCTACTTCTCAGGCGGTTGTAGGTGCTATCCTGGGAATTGGGATGTTAAATCAGAATCTCAATACACAGGGTCTGGGAAAAGTAGTGGTATGCTGGTTTGGAACTCCTATAGGGGGCCTGGTGATTTCGGTCATAGTCTACAGGGTGATGGCTGCCCTATACAACAGGCTTGATATCAACATGTTTCAATCTGATAACCTCTTGCGCATATTGCTGATTGCTGCAGGATCATACGGTTCTTTTACCCTTGGGGCCAATAATGTGGCCAATGTAACCGCTGTTTTTGTGGGTGCGGGCTATCTGAGCCTGTCTTCAGCAGTTCTTGTCGGTGGCCTGAGTATAGGCCTGGGGATCCTTACCTTCAGCAGGAGGGTGATGGAGACAGTAGGAAGGAGGCTTGTAAGACTCGATCCCTTTTCAGCCCTCGTAGTGCTCTTGGCAGAGGCCTTTACTGTACATATCTATACATTTTTTGGGGTCCCTGTATCGAGCTCTCAGGCAGTAATCGGAGCCGTCTTGGGTGTGGGCCTTATAAAGGGGATTAATACAGTGAAAAGGCGCACCCTGATAAACATACTCATAGGCTGGTTTATCACACCGGTTGTTGCCAGCTTTATCGCCATCTTTCTTAATTTTGCAATGCATCTGCGATACGTGCCTCTAGGCTAGTGTCACTAGTTGAGTTGATTTGTTACCTTCCATGGGAGATCCCCTCAAGAATCGGCCTCTCTTCAGGAAATGGTGTATCTCTATGGAAACTCTTTTTGAAAACACGAGACCCATATGACTGACAGGCAGGGCAATAAAATCGCTGGCATTTGGGATGCGTGTCTCCTTTAGACCTATGGTCCCGTCGCCTAGATGACCGACACTGCCAAGCACCCTGCCTAATCCAAAGTTCAGGGTGCCGGCAATAACACCAAGATCCCTGGTCCCTGACCACGTTGGGATATTACTGCCGAGTAATGGAGGCATAGAGCGACCTAGTAGATATTTCGCACAGGGGATGTGACAGAGTCGTCGTGCCGTTTCACTGCCATAATATGGAGGGCCCAAAAGGACGATGCGTCCTGGACGTTGATCTGGAAAGTCCTCAAAGAGCCTCAAGATAACCAGTCCTCCCAGGCTGTGCCCAACAAAGTGGACCGACTGGGCGGGAATTCGCTTCACAAAGGTATTGAGACACCTTGCAGCCTCAGCAAGGCCCATGCGGGTACTGGCATAGTGGAAGGACCGTGTCTGATAGCCAAGACGTCTGAGTCTTCCTCTGAGAAGGATCATTTCCATCCCAGTCATCCAGAGGCCATGGACGAGTATAACACCAGGCTTGACAAAACCAGGAAGGCCCATCATAATGCCTTCCATAAATTTCGCCGAGATAGCTCAGTCGGTAGAGCAGTGGACTGAAAATCCACGTGTCGATGGTTCGATTCCGTCTCTCGGCACCAGAAAATCAGAGGCTGACCTATTTGGTCAGCCTTT
>JALTHV010000244.1 GCA_027004315.1 Deltaproteobacteria bacterium | reverse complement strand
GTAGTGATGCAGTGAATGGCGTCCACTGGCCGCCCCTCGTGAAAAAGGGCGTACAGGGCCTCTGTGATGACCTGGGGAGACAGGCCGACAACGGCTAAAAGGACATGCATCATTGCCCATTTATCCGAATAAGGCCAAGCCCGAAGGCGGTCTGTTTCCCGAGGTGAACGGTCTCGCAATAGCGTAAAAATGGCATAAGCGGTCCAAGATCTCCCTCTACCTCTGCCATGCCCACAATCCCTCCTATTTTCATGGGCCGGTGCTGACGGCTGGAGTAGCGGCCTATGTCCAGCCACGCGGTTTCATCAGTTACCACGCGGACTGCATCGGCGAGGCGGGCAAGTGCCCGGTAATCCACTTCAGGCTCACCGTTGCCATAGGCATCTTCCAGGCTGGATACCCGGCGCATGGCCGCCCGTACCAGGGTACCGAAATCAAATTCCCGCACAAAACTGTTGGCACGCTTGACGCGAAACGGTGTACAAAATGCTATGTTCAGTCGGGAACAGGCCTCCTTAGGGACAGGGTCAAAGGCAAGCGACCTGGAGGCATCCTCCAGGGACAGGGTCCTGGTCTCGCCGTCATAGATGGTCTCCCTGTCCGCTGTCACCATGTTGACAACAAAGGTGCCCTGGTGCTGCCTGCCAAGTCCCGCTTCTCCCATCAGGATCACGGCATAGAGGACCTGCGAACGGTAAGAGAGGGCAGGACCGAAGAGGTGCAGGGTAAAAGAAAATGTGTCACCCGCTGCATATTCGCTTCGATCGTCCACCGGGGGTTCCAGGACATACGGGTGCGGTCTTGCTGCCAGGCGGGCATAACCCGACCTGTTCCTGCCCAGTTTTTCACTCTCAAAGACAAGGGAATAACAGCAGGAGGCGGCAAGTATGCAGTCGGCGCACTGCATGCGAGGCAAGGCACAGGTTATTTTCTTCAGCGCGTAACCAAAGGCGCCCCGCAGGGTAGAGCCCTTAAATGGCGGAAGGATAGCATCACTGGTAAAGGTACAGTGAAAATTCAGGCTTTCTACGAGCATGTGGGATCTCCAGGTTCAGTCCGGAAAAATCTGAAAAAGATCGATCTCCAACTTAGTCCCTTAAATGAACAAGCTGATTTTTCTGTCAATATAATTAAGGCCCTGCTACCCCAAATGCCTTTCTCAGACGCTCTTCCACTAATGGCGGGACAAGTCCCTCAAGATTGCCGCCAAAACGGGCTGCCTCTTTTACTATAGTGGAGCTTATATATATCCAGCGGAATCCTGTCATCAAGAAGACCGTCTCTATGTTTCTGTCCAGCTTGCGGTTCATCAAGGCCCGTTGAAGTTCATAATCAAAGTCAGAGACGGCCCTCAGCCCCCTCAGTATGGCACAGGCCCCATGCCTGGCGGCAAGATCCACCAAGAGTCCGTCAAAACTGGTTATCTCTATCCTTCCATCCATCCCTATGGTCTCACGGACCATCTCCAGACGATCTTCCAGGGTAAAGAGGCTCTTTTTGGTTGGATTGATACCAATGGCGATTATTATCCTGTCAAATAGCTTGAGTGCACGTCTGACAAGATCCAGATGACCATTGGTCACAGGATCAAATGTGCCTGGGTATATGGCTATGCGAGGGCTGTGATCTGATGACATCATCCTATTGACCTGTAAAACCACAGTATAGTCTGGCCATATCTCCGGCTCTCCACAAGCTGAAGGGATAATTTTGATCCGGCCATATGTCTGGGAATCACCCTGTGGGGAAGGACCTCCTTTTTAAATTCTTCAATGACCATCCATCCCCCAGGAGACAGGGCATCGGTCTCAACTACCCACTCCAAGGCCTTTTCACCAAGCCCCTGGGAATATGGCGGATCGGCCAGTATCAATCCAAAGGGCCCGGACTTGAGGACACATCTGAGAGACCTCGACCCGGACCCAATCTCTGCCCTGATCAACTCTGCACGCCCAATAAGACCGCATAGATTGAGGTTTTTCCTGATGAGATCAAGGGATGACCTGGAATGGTCCACAAAGACCACGTCCCTTGCCTCCCTGGAAAGGGCCTCTATCCCAAGCATGCCCGTGCCGGCAAATAGATCCAGGACACGGCACGAATGCCAGGGAATCTCCATCCGGACAGTCAGGATCTGGAAGAGGGCCTCCCGCACCAAGTCTGTGGTAGGACGCAAAAGACGACCCTTAGGACCTGGCAGACGGCGTCCCCGTGCCACGCCTCCGGTAACTCGCATTGATAAAGGCTATTGGTTGACAGTCGGCGCCCGCTCAATGATCTTTGCCTCGGTCCACTCCGAGGGGTCTTCCAGCCTGCTGATTTTGGGGCCGAGGTCATAGGACCCTGCAGTCAGTATGGCATCTATGGCCAACGGCGCTGTATCCTTGGCATTAAAGACATTGACCAGGAGGTTATAGACAAAGTCCTCTACCCGCCTGCTCATCCTCTCTCTTATCTCTTTTGGCTGACCGAGTATCTTGTTCTCAAAGGGAAGATTCAGTTTCTTAAAATTCCCTCCCTTCAGGCCCTTGGAATCGGCATAGGCCGTCATCTCTGCCCACAATTCCTCTGTCACGCCCTCTCCTGCGATCTTGATGAACTTTCCGTCTCCGTCTGTAGCTGCATTGCCGTAGTCGTTCACCTCAAGGCCCCAGGAGATCATCTGTAGGGCAGTAGCCACATTGGCCTTGGTGGTATTGGTCTTTGCAGCAATCTCCCGCAACCGGTCAGAGTTATTGCCAGATGTGCCGTGCTGTGCCCCTGAGACCTCATATCTGGCCAGTGCCTGATGGATCTCTGCCGTCAGGCCCACCTGTATCCCCAGATCGCTCTCCTCAATACCATGAGTAGAGCCATTATTGAGGGCTATCCAGTCCGGAAAGATGTCATGTGCATTGAGACCCTGTATAAGGAACCGGGCCTCTCCCGGAGTTGAGAGCCCCTCCTTTCCCTTAATCTCACCCACCTCTGTCTCCAGACCGGCCCACTTAGGGATGTATGGGGCAAGCTCGAGATTGGCAAGGAGATTCCTGTCATCCGGGAGGTGCGATGCATCAATAGCTATAGAGGTCATGCCGGCCTCAAACAGGGTAGGGATCTCTCTCTTTGCCGGTCCGACATCCTCTACCTTCTTGATGCCATAGTGATCGGCGTGAATTGCTATAGGGACGGTGATCCCCAGCTCATTGCAGACCTGATCCACCTGCCTGGCTATATCCCAATAGTCCACGGCACAGTAGGGATTTGCTCCCCCCTCTGACCTGGCTATCTCTATCATTATGGCCGCATTTGCCCTCTGCGCTGCAGCCACCACACCACGAATGATAAGGTAACTCCTGCCATTGGCCGCTATAGTCATGGCCTTGCCCTTGGCCCGCATTGCCCTGTCAATGACCTTGCCACTCACTAGCAGGGCCTTTGAATTAGGGAAGAGTTTAACTACATTGGGTGGTCGTCCTATCTGCAGCGCCCTATCAAAGTCTTTGGGATATTGTCCTGTCATGACAGACCTCCTTTTATATTAGGCTGTAATATAGGCTGTTAGACTGTAGGCTGAAGCCTATTAGGCTGAAAGGTAAAAAACTAAGATTTAAAACTTGATGACAAAGTGCCCTGATCTTGTGCATCAAGCGATGCTCCTGAAACCCTGAAAAAAGCTACCGCTGGCCGGAGACACGAACAGTTACGCCAGAACTTATTGAGAAGTTACTGCGAGCTTTGTGCCTTTGCGTGAGAAAAAGACTTTTTGCGAAGACATCAAAACTCAAAACAAAAGATATAGCTTCTTCCAGTTAATTTTTATGCTCAAGACATATTTAAGCCAATAACCTACAGCCTACAGCCTGAATCTATAGATATCTCTCTGCCAGGACTTCTGCTATCTGTACGGCATTAGTGGCTGCACCTTTTCTGATATTGTCAGCCACCACCCAGAAATCAAGCCCATTGGCCTGAGAGATGTCCTCACGTATCCTCCCCACAAAGACCAGGTCCTGTCCCGCAGCATCCAGGGCAAGGGGATAGATACTATGAGAGGGATCATCCACTACATTTACCCCTGGTGCCGTAGAGAGGAGTTCCCTTGCCTTAGAGGCACTGACCTTTTTTTCAAACTCTACATTGACTGCCTCTGAGTGGCTATAGAATACAGGTACCCTTACTGCGGTTGCCGTGACACGAATTTCAGGGTCCTCCATGATCTTCCTGGTCTCGTTTAGCATCTTCATCTCTTCCTTGGTATAGCCATTTTCCTGAAAGATATCTATCTGAGGAAGACAGTTAAAGGCGATCTGGTGTGGATATACCTTGGGTTCCAGAGACCTTCCATCGACCCAGGCCCTTACCTGATCTTCAAGCTCAGTAACGGCCTTGTGACCACTGCCTGAAACGGCCTGATAGGTGGATACCACTATACGCCTGATCCTGGCATAGTCATATAGGGGCTTTAGTGCTACTACCATCTGGATAGTGGAACAGTTGGGATTGGCAATAATACCCCTTGTCTTATAGCCTGAAATGGCATGGGGATTCACCTCTGGGACCACCAATGGGATCTCTGGATCCATACGCCATGCACTCGAGTTATCCACAACCACTGCACCTGCGCTGGCAGCAGATGGGGCAAAGATGAGACTCCTCTCTGCACCTGCAGAAAAGATCGCTATATCCACACCATTAAATGAGTCATGACTGAGCCTCTGGACACGGACATTTTCTCCCTTAAACGGGAGTTCTTTTCCTTCAGAACGTTCAGATGCCAAAAAACGGATCTCCTTTACAGGAAAATCCCGCTCCTCCAGGACCCTTATCATGGTCCGGCCAACAGCCCCTGTTGCACCAACTACTGCCACACTGAAAGTCTTTGCCATAGATTTTCTCCAATGTGGATATCTTTACGATATTCTTTATCCTTTTATATATCCAGCCACCAGATCTCCTACCTCAGAGGTGGTGTGGCCCATCTTGCCCGCAGACATACTCTTGAGGTCGTGGCTGACCGTCTCCTTGACTGCATCTTCAATGGCCTCTGCGGCCTTGGTCTCACCCAGATAGTCCAGCATCATCTGACCTGCGCATATAGCAGCCAGGGGATTGATAACGCCTTTACCTGTATATTTGGGAGCAGAGCCACCTATTGGCTCGAACATAGATACGCCCTCAGGATTGAGATTGCCACCTGCAGCGATCCCCATGCCTCCCTGTATCATGGCCCCGAGGTCTGTAATGATATCCCCGAACAGGTTATCAGTGACTATTACATCAAAGTAGGCAGGGTTCTTGACCATCCACATACAGGTAGCATCCACATGGGCATAGTCCGTTGTGATATCCGGATACTCCCTGGCCACTTCATAGAACGTGCGTTCCCAGAGGTCAAAGGCAAAGGTAAGGACATTGGTCTTCCCGCAGAGGGTGAGCTTCTTTGCCTTGTTACGACGCCTACAGTAATCAAAGGCAAAGCGGATACAACGTTCTACTCCCTTCCTGGTATTGATTGATTCCTGGATAGCGACCTCGTCCGGAGTGCCCTTCTTGAGTAGACCACCGGCCCCGGCATAGAGACCCTCTGTGTTCTCTCTGACGACCACGAAGTCTATGTCTTCCGGCCCTCTGTCCTTAAGGGGTGTATCTACACCGGGATAGAGTACGATTGGACGGAGATTTATATACTGATCCAGGCCAAAGCGTAAAGCAAGGAGTATGCCTTTCTCTAAGATGCCAGGCCTTACATCCGGATTGCCAATTGCCCCGAGATAAATGGCCTTGTACTGTCTGAGGTCTTCCAATGCACCCTCCGGGAGGGCTTCTCCTGTACGCAGGTATCGTTCTCCACCATAATCATACCAGGTAAAATCAAGATCAAGACCAAAACGGGCGGATGCAGCCTCAAGGACCTTTACCCCCTCGGCTATCACCTCAGGACCTGTACCGTCTCCGGGAATCACTGCGATTTTGTATGTACTCATTATATATTTCCTTAGCACCTATCTTTCAAATCATATAAGATTCAATTTCCAGCATTCAGCCATAACCGTTCACATTCCCCCCCGGCCAGCGGTAGCCTTTTGAAGGGTTTCAGTGCGGATTAATGGGCAGAGTGCCCTGATCTTGTGCATCAAGCGATGCTCCTGAAACCCTGAAAAAGGCTACTGCTGGCCGGGGACGTGAACAGTTACATTCAGCCCCTTAAGCACATGGGGAATCAGACCACCGTCCGAGATCAGGTCCTGCATGAATGGAGGTATAGGCTGGATCTTAAATATATCACCTGTAGTCAAGTCATGGATCTCACCAGCATCTGCATCTATCTCTACCACATCGCCCTCTTTAATGACATTGGCTGCCTCTTCGCATTCAAATATAGGAAGGCCCATATTAAATGCATTGCGATAAAAGATGCGGGCAAAAGTTGGAGCTATGATACAACCAATACCTGCTGCCTTAAGGGCTATAGGGGCATGCTCCCTGGAAGAACCGCAACCAAAATTCCTCCCTGCGACTATTATATCCCCTGGCCTTACCTTTTTGGGAAACTCGGGATCAGCATCCTCCATGCAGTGTTTGGCAAGTTCTGCCGGGTCTGAGGTATTGAGATACCTGGCAGGGATAATCACATCGGTATTTATATTCTCTCCAAATTTCCAGACTCTTCCTTTGATCTTCATAATCTCTATCCCCTAAAGCTCATCAGGGCTCCCAATCCGGCCCAAAACTGCACTGGCTGCGGCTATAGCTGGATTCGCCAGATATACCTCACTCTCTGGATGACCCATCCTGCCGACAAAATTTCTGTTTGTAGTAGAAAGGGCCCTCTCTCCCCTGGCAAGGACCCCCATGTGTCCTCCAAGACAGGGACCACAGGTAGGCGGACCTATCACTGCACCTGCATCTAAAAAGGTCAGGATATAGCCCCTCTCCAGGGCCTGGCGATACACCGAAGGAGTAGTAGGAAGGACTATTAATCTCAGGCCCTTTGCCACATGCCGTCCTGATATAACCTTTGCGGCCAGGGCCAGATCCTCTACTCGACCATTCGTACAGGACCCTATCACCACCTGATCCAGAGGGACATTTCCTACATCTGAGATGGCCCTGGTATTCTCCGGGAGGTGAGGAAAGGCTACCTGGGGTTCTATCTGATCACAGTCATACTCAATTATCTTGGCATAGTGGGCGTCCTTATCACTGTGATATGCAGTAAAATCTCGACTTGCCCGGCCAGTTACATAGCCCAGAGTCGTATCATCCGGATCAATAATCCCCAGCTTGCCACCCGCCTCAATGGCCATATTGGACATGGTAAAACGCCCTGCCATGGACAGGGAATCGATCACCGGGCCTGTAAACTCCATGGCCATATAGAGTGCCCCATCTACACCGATATCACCTATGGTATAGAGTATCAGGTCCTTGCCACCGACCCAGGGCCGAAGCCTCCCGTTATATACAAATTTTATAGACTCTGGTACCTTGAACCAGGTCTTCCCTGTCATCATAGTGGCAGCCAGATCAGAACTCCCCACGCCTGTAGCAAATGCCCCCAGGGCACCGTGAGTGCAGGTATGGCTATCGGCCCCTATCACTACATCCCCTGGCAGCACAAGCCCCTTTTCAGGGAGCAATACGTGCTCTACGCCAGACTCTCCTCCATCATAGTGGTGTGTTATACCCTGCTCAGCGGCAAACTCCCGGAGTACCCGGGCCTGCTCAGCACTCAAGATATCTTTATTGGGCACAAAGTGGTCTGCCACCAGGCCAATCCTCTCCCTGTCAAACACAGTGGACACCCCCGACTCCCTGAAGATCCTTATGGCAATAGGGGCCGTAATGTCATTACCAAAGGCAAAGTCCACATTAACTTCTAATAGTTGGCCCGGTTCAACAGTCTTTAGACCGGCATGGGCAGCCAGAATCTTTTCAGCTATGGTCATCGGATTGGTCATATGTAACCGTTCACACTCCCTTCTGTTGCAACCATCCACGTCCCCGGGGAATGTGAACAGTTACATTCATATTATTTATATTCGCATAGTCCCTAACAATTTCGTTCAAAAAACCAAGATGCAAGGCGAAAATCTCTCAGTAATGAGGCGTACCTAGCGTACGTCGCAATGACTGGAAAATTGAAGCAATGCTGCAGATCGGGTCTTTCAGCGAAATCACTAATTATTTATATTCCTCCATATAGTGGAGACGGTTCAGGGCATTCAGATAGGCCCTTACACTGGCAGTAATTATATCCGGATCGGCCCCCTGGCCAGTAACCACATGTCCATCTTCTTCGAGACGCACAGTGACCTCTCCAAGGGCATCCGTGCCTCCTGTAATGGAATTTACAGCAAAACGCAGGAGCCGGCTATGGGTCTTTACGAGCTTTGCCACTGCCTTAAAGGCCGCATCTATGGGACCGGCCCCCATACTCACCTCCTGGGCCTCTTTCCCGTCTATCTCCACTCCTACTGTTGCAGCAGGTCTGATACCGCTCCCCCCAGCAACATGCAGGTAAACAAGGCGATAACGATCTGGAATCCGGAGTACCTGTTCAGCCACCAATGCCTCAAGGTCCTCTGGATAGACCTCCTTCTTCTTGTCTGCAATGGCCTTAAAACTTACAAATACCCGATCAATCTCATCATCGCTAAGTCGATAACCTAGCTCCTCCAGCTTTGCCTTCAGGGCATGTCTTCCAGAGTGTTTGCCCAGGATCAGGAGCCCCTGGCTGAGACCTATATCTTTAGGATCTATAATCTCATAGGTAGTACGCTCTTTTAAGACCCCATCCTGGTGGATCCCGGACTCGTGAGCAAAGGCATTGTTACCAACTATGGCCTTATTTGCCTGGACTACCATCCCGGTAAGAAGGCTGACCATACGACTGGTGGCCACTATGTGTTGAGTAGAGATCCCTGTCTCATAGGGAAGGAGGTCCCGTCTGGTACGGATGGCCATGACCACCTCTTCCAGGGCGGAATTCCCGGCCCTCTCACCTATACCGTTTATAGTGCACTCTACCTGCCTTGCCCCCTGTTCTATGGCCGCCAGCACATTCGCTGTAGCCAGTCCCAGGTCATTATGGCAGTGCACACTCAAGACCGCCTTGTGGATATTGGGGGTATGCTCCTTTATATAGCGGATCATCCCGGCAAAATCCCATGGTATAGCATAACCTACTGTGTCGGGAAAGTTGACCGTAGTGGCCCCGGCATCTATCACTGCCTCAAAGACCTTGCAGACAAAATCCAGATCGCTCCTGCTCGCATCCTCGGCAGAAAATTCTACATTGCCACTGTATCCTGCAGCATATTTTACTGCAGCCCGGGCCATGTCCAGCACCTGATCCCTGGTCTTTTTTAATTTATATTTGAGATGAATATCCGACGTAGCAATAAAGGTGTGTATTCGAGGATTTTCTCCATCTTTTATGGCCTCCCAGGCAACATCAATGTCTTTCTCTCTGGCACGGGCAAGGGCCGTAATCTCCAGGCCTCTGAGCTCTCTTGCAAGGCGTTGGACCCCCTCAAAGTCCCCTGGAGATGCGATAGGAAATCCGGCCTCGATCACGTCTACACCCAGCTTTTCCAACTGCCTCCCTATCTGGAGCTTCTCTTCTACGTTTAGAGATACCCCTGGTGACTGCTCTCCATCTCTCAATGTAGTATCAAATACTATTATTCTCTCAGAACTACTCATTTTCCCCATGCCCCGTTATACCTGCCGAGGAGGCATCTTTTTCGTGATGTCCCAGCCCAGATGCCAAGGGTTTTGGCCTTTTTAAGGCCCTTAAAGGCATCAAGATGGGCCCAGAAATCACATAAGTAACTGTAAGGACAAACAGCATCACCTTAGGTTCCATGGCAACCACCATTATGGCCAGGATCAAGGCAACCATACCAGAAAAGGGATGCTGCTGAAGCCAGGGTACCTCCTTGAAACTATGGTAATGTATACTGCTGACCATAAGAAAAGAGAGGCAATAGACCATAATCAATACCGACACATGGCGTACCGGCCCATATATGCCAAAATGCTGACACAGCAGCACAGATGTAGCCACTGCGGCCGCTGCAGAAGGGCATGGCAGGCCAAGGAAGTAGGCCTTCGTGCTACTGCTGCTGTGGCTCAGGACATTAAACCTGGCCAACCTCAACGCGGTAGTAGCCACATATAGAAAGGCGGCAAGCCAACCCAGCCTGCCATAGTCCTGCAGCCCCCACATAAAGGCCAGTATGCCAGGGGCCACACCAAAGGCCACTAAGTCTGAAAGAGAATCATACTCCAGACCAAACTTGCTGGTGGTGCGGGTCAAACGGGCCACCCTGCCATCAAGGCCATCCAAGACACCGGATATCAGAATAGCCACGGCAGCGGCCTGATAACCACCCCTGATAGCAGCGATCATGGCATAAAATCCACTGAACAGGCTCGCCGAGGTCAAAAGATTGGGGAGGAGATATACACTCCGCCTTGAACCCCTGCCTGCCAAATCAGTCTTTTGCCTTTGCATCATGTTCTACCTTTCCCAAGACTGTCTGCCCGGCCCATACCCGATTACCTTTTTTTACCAAGATCGACACGTCTCTTGAGACATATACGTCAAGACGTGATCCAAAACGGATGAGCCCAAATCGTTCACCTCTCTTGAGCTTATCACCGACCTCTGCCCAACAGACGATCCTCCTGGCCAGGATGCCTGCTACCTGCACGACGGTCAATTCCATGCCGTCATCTGCCTGAATCAAAAGGGCATTCCGTTCGTTATCAAATAGGGCCCTTTTACGGTTAGCCGGCCAGAATGTCCCTGGCTGATACACAATCTTTCGAACATAGCCTGCAATTGGGGCCCTGTTTACATGCACATTGAAGATATTCATGAATATACTGATGCGCCTTACATCCTTGCCCTGGAGAGACGTCTCAGAGCCTTCGACTACCTCTATAACCCAACCATCGGCTGGCGATACCACCAGACCGGGACCCGATGGTATTACCCTTTCTGGATCCCGGAAAAAATAGAGGATAAAAATTGCTATCGTAAGGATAAGCAGAGCCGGGATAGACCAGTCAAGTAAGGCAAATATCAAGGCAACCAAGGCAACAGTACCTATAAAGGGCACTCCCTCCTTGGCCACTGGAATGCGATGAGGATGCATAAAGATTAAAGCTCTGGACTACCTCTTGAGCCAGCCCATCATATCTCTCAGACGAGAGCCCACCTCCTCTATGAGGTGTTCCTTCTCCCGCTGCCTGAGGGCGTTGAGTACAGGACGGTTGACTTGATTTTCCAACATCCATTCTGTGGCAAATTTGCCACTCTGGATCTCTTCCAGGATCTTGCGCATCTCCTTCCTGGTATCTTCTGTTATTACGCGCTTACCCCTGGTAAGATCACCATATTCGGCTGTATCACTGATAGAATAACGCATCCGTGAAAGGCCACCCTCATAGATCAGGTCTACTATGAGTTTGAGCTCATGACAACACTCAAAGTATGCTATCTCTGGCTGATAACCTGCCCCGACCAGGGTCTCAAAGCCGGCCTTTATCAGCTCAGCAACACCGCCACAGAGTACACACTGCTCGCCAAAGAGGTCTGTCTCGGTCTCCTCTCTAAAGGTAGTCTCTATAATACCTGCCCGTGCAGCACCTATACCATTTGCATAGGCAAGCGCCTTATTGAGGGCCTCCCCTGTATGGTCCTGATATGTTGCTACCAGGCACGGTACCCCGGCTCCCCTTTCATACTCCCTGCGTACCAGATGTCCTGGGCCCTTTGGGGCTACCATAGTGACGTCTATATCAGCAGGTGGAACTATCTGGCCAAAGTGTATATTAAATCCATGGGCAAAGAGGAGCATATTCCCTGGCTGCAGATTGGGCTCAATATCTTCCTTATACAACTTCCCCTGGACCTGATCAGGTACCAGGACCATGATGAGATCCCCTTTGGCCGCAGCCTCTGCAGCGCTTACGGGTTTAAAGCCGTGCTTAATCGCAAGCTCATAATTCGCTGATCCGGGACGCTGGCCTACTATAACAGATAGCCCGCTATCCCTCAGATTCTGTGCATGGGCATGTCCCTGACTGCCATATCCAATTACCGCTATAGTCTTTCCTTTAAGTACGTCCATGGGGGCGTCTTGTTCATAATAAATCTTCATACTCTGTAGCTCCTTCCTAAGCCGTCTTTTTTTCTCTTGCCATGGCTATAGTACCAGTCCTGGAGATCTCTTTGATCCCTATAGGACTCAATAACTCTATCACGGCCTTGAGTTTGGACTCTGGACCAGTCACCTCCACAGTGTAGGTCCGGGGACTTACATCAACTACCTTACAACGAAATATATCACAGGTGCGGAGTACCTCCGCCCTAGTCTCATCTTCGGCCCGAACCTTTATCAGGGCCATCTCACGTTCAACAAATTCCCCCTCACTGACATCCACAACCTTGTAGACATCCACCAGACGCCTGAGCTGTTTGATGATCTGCTCAATTATGGGGTCATCGCCCTTTGTCACCAGAGTAAGGTGCGAAAGTGTAGGGTCCAGAGTTGCAGCCACAGAAAGGCTCTCAATATTAAACCCACGCCCACTGAAAAGCCCGGTTATACGAGAAAGGGCTCCAGGAGTATTCTCTACCAATACAGAAAGGGTATGTTTCATAAAATTGAACTCCTTATCCCAAGATCAAACCAACAACATCTCAGTCGTAGCCTTTCCGGCTGGAACCATTGGGAATACCCCCTCTTCAGGGGCTATGGCAAACTCCATAACCACTAGGCCTTCCGCCTCGAGACCTCTGCTAAGCACATCATCAACTTCTTCCGGTATGGTTGCCCTGAATCCCTTGGCCCCATATGCCTCGGCCAACTTCACGAAATCCGGATTCCATTCAAACTTCGTAGCAGCATAGCGCCGGCCATAAAATAGTTCCTGCCACTGCCTCACCATCCCAAGAAACTGGTTATTCAGTATAACGATCTTGACAGGCAGGTGCTGCTCCATGGCAGTGGCCATTTCCTGGATATTCATCTGTATGCTTCCGTCCCCAGCCACATCTATTACCAGTTTGTCAGGGAAGGCCATCTGAGCACCTATAGCTGCAGGAAAACCGTAGCCCATGGTCCCAAGGCCACCAGAAGTCAAGAGGGTCCGTGGCTCATCGAACTTATAAAATTGGGCCGTCCACATCTGGTTCTGACCAACCTCTGTCGTAATAATAGCCCGCCCCTTTGTCATCTCATACAGCCTTTCGATCACATATTGGGGCTTGATAACACCTGGTTCCTTTTTATATGTAAGAGGATGACGGGCCTTCCATGCCTCAATCTGTTGCATCCATGCCTGATGTTGTTCTATCCAGTCTTCAGCAGGACGCCCTTCATCCTCTACTATATTCAGCAGACCCCTTAAGGCCATTTTGCAGTCACCTACTATAGGTATGTCCACTCTCACATTCTTTTGAATAGATGTAGGATCTATATCCAGATGTATTATCTTGGCCTTTGGCACAAAGGCCTCGATCTTGCCGGTAACCCTGTCATCAAAACGGGCACCGGCAGCAATAATGAGATCACTATTCGCCATGGCCATGTTGGCAGCATATGTACCGTGCATGCCCAGCATACCCAGGCTCAGTCTATGGGTACCAGGGAATCCACCTAGACCCATCAAGGTCATGGTCACAGGGGCATTGACTGCCTCAGCAAATGCCCTAAGTTCCTTATGGGCTCCAGATATGATTATTCCCCCACCTGCATAGATGATGGGCCGCTTGGCTTGTCTTATCAGACTGAAGGCCCGCTCAATCTGTTTGGCATTGGGCTTAGTCACAGGGTTATAGGAGCGTAGGCCTATTTCATCTGGATACTCAAACTCGGCCTTACCATTCTGGACATCCTTTGGAAGATCCACAAGGACTGGACCAGGCCGGCCAGACCTTGCTATATAAAAGGCCTCCTTTAGGATTCGGGGGAGATCTTTGACGTCCCTCACTAGATAATTATGTTTTGTGCAGGGGCGAGTAATGCCTACTATATCGACCTCCTGAAAGGCGTCATTCCCGATCAGACTGGTAGGTACCTGACCAGTAAATACTACAATGGGCACCGAGTCCATACTTGCTGTTGCTATACCCGTAACGGTATTAGTAGCCCCCGGGCCTGATGTGACAAGACACACCCCTACCTTTCCAGTAGCCCTGGCATATCCATCAGCAGCATGCGCTGCCCCTTGTTCATGCCGGACCAAGACATGTTTTACGTTGCCATCTTTCTCCAAGGCATCATAGACATCAATAATGGCCCCACCAGGGAAACCAAAGACAAGATCAATACCTTCCCTCTTGAGGGCCTCTATAACCATATCCTTCCCGGTCATCCTAGCCATATGCTCTACCCCTATTCATGATGGAATTGTGGGAATTATAACCAATAACAATAATGAAACTTATTCTCCTATTTTTCTGTTGTCAATGAAATAAAAAATGCCCCCGGTGCTCTTAGCGCAGAGGGCATTCAAGACTATCTCAATTACAGCACAATCTCTACAACTTATTTTACTTGCCTCCTAACTAGTTTTTAGGCTGTAGGCTCTTCCTCTGAAGGAGATATATGGATATCGGCATCAGACGATTGATCACCTGTAGACTCGGCCTCTTCTCCACCCACTGCCTCTATGACTTTGGTCTCAGCCACTTCTTCCTTACGGGCCTTTATATCTTCTGTTGTAGTATCTATAGCCGGTTTTGGTGCAGCCTGCGGGATTACAGGCCCAGAAGATACCATCTTTTTGGGCTTACGGCGTGGAGTGGCCTTCCCAAGAGAGTCAGTAGCTAACTCCAGGACAGACATCATGGCAGAATCCCCCCTTCGCGGACCCACCCTTACTATCCTTGTATATCCACCGTTTCTATCGGCAAATTTCTGGCCCCACTTATTAAAGAGATCTGCAACAACCTTACGATCATGTATAACCGCAAATGCCTGACGTCTCGCATGGAGATCTGCTCTCTTGGCAAGGGTAATCATTTTATCGGCCAGACGCCTGGCCTCTTTTGCCCTCGGTACCGTCGTAATAATTCGGCCATGTTCTAATAGCGACGTGACCATATTCCCAAGCATAGCCTTGCGGTGCGCTGTCTTACAACCTAATCTATGGGTCTGCCTACGATGCCTCATGACTGATCACCTTCATTTTCCTTCTTGGCTTCTTCTGTAGCTTCCTCTTTAGCAGAATCCTCTTCTGTGTCGGTTTCCTTCTCCTTAGGTGGAGACCACCCCTCAAGGTTCATCCCCAACTGCAATCCCATGGCATCCAGATTTTTTTGGATCTCCTGCAGAGACTTCCGACCGAAATTCTTGGTTTTAAGCATCTCCTGCTCTGTCTTCTGTACCAGCTCACCAATATAATGGATATTTGCATTTTTAAGACAATTGGCCGAGCGTACCGAAAATTCCAACTCATCAATCTTCCGATCCAGGTATCCGAGCTTACTTCCGAAATCAGGAAGGTGCTTCTCTTCTACAGGCTCCTCATCCTCATTAAAATTTATAAATATTGTAAATTGCTCCTTTAAAATCTTTGCGGCATAGGCAATAGCGTCCTCTGGAGTAACAGCGCCATCGGTCAAGACTTCTATTGTCAACTTATCGTAGTCTGTCCTCTGGCCAACACGGGCCTGCGTAACAGCAAAATTGACTTTACGGATTGGAGAAAACAGGGCATCTATAGCTATAGTACCTATAGGCTGATCTGGATCCTTATTTCTCTCAGCAGAGACATAGCCCTTGCCCCATTTCACCAGCAGATCCATTCGGACCTCAGCATCTTCTGTCAGTGTAGCAATGTGATGCTCAGGATTTAGTATCTCAACACCGCCCTGTGGAGCAATCAGATCCCCGGCCCGAAGTTCTCCTGAACCCTGTTTTTTCAGTTTTAAGAGTTTCTCTTCATCATTGAAGAGCTTTAGACGTACACCTTTCAGGTTAAGTATAATATCTGTTACGTCTTCAATCACACCTGGCATGGTCCCGAACTCGTGTAAGACCCCATCTATCTTCACAGAGACGATTGCAGCCCCCTGAAGAGAAGACAAGAGTACACGACGCAAGGCATTGCCTAATGTGACCCCATAGCCTTTTTCTAAGGGTTCACAGGTAAACTTGCCATACAAACCTGTATGTGTATCGCTATCAACTTCTAGTCTTTTGGGACGAATCAAACCCCGCCAATTGCGATAGTATGGAATCTGTTCAGCACTCATATTGTCTGTCTTGGCCTCTTATAGCAACTATATAGCCTAATAATTTCACTACCATGGATGTTGACCTTACGGATCGCTCATTTTGGGATTGAAACTACGTCGTATCCATTAAAAAATTCTAGGAAGTGCATGATTTATAATGCGAATAAGACTCGCCAGCCATTTTGCATAACTGTATGGGTTAAGAATAGAACTCGACTATTAGTTGTTCCTGAATGGGCATAGTTATATGCTCTCGTTCGGGCATCCCCTTCACTCTACCCCGCATCTTGTCGTCATCCAGCTCCAGCCATTCCGGTATACCTCTGCGGGCAACCGCCCCTAAGGCCTGCCTGATTGGGAGTATAGCCTTACTCTTCTCCTTTACTTCAATTTCATCTCCCTGACGCACCAAAAAAGATGGTATATTCACTTTTTTCCCATTCACAGTGAAATGCCCATGAAGAACTAATTGACGGGCCTGCGCCCTAGACTCGGCGAGACCAAGACGGTAAACTACATTATCGAGTCGCCTTTCCAAAAGTACAAGAAGATTAGTACCTGTGATCCCTTTTTGATGGTCTGCCTTGTCAAAATAACTCCTGAATTGTGCCTCCTGTAACCCATACATGCGCCGAACTCGCTGTTTCTCTCTCAGACGAATCCCATAGTCAGAGACCTTTATTCGACCCTGTCCATGCTCTCCTGGAATATAGCTACGCTTTTCGAAAGCACACTTATCTGAATAACATTTATCGCCCTTGAGAAAGAGTTTACACCCCTCTCTACGGCACAAGCGACATCGTGGTCCTGTATATCTAGCCAAACTACTACCTCCAGTTAATAACCCTTGCCCCCGACTCCAGTCCTAAACTCTACGTCTCTTTGGAGGTTTACAACCATTATGGGGAATAGGAGTAACATCCCGAATAACTGAAATCCTAAATCCTGCTATTTGGAGTGCCCGTAAGGCTGCTTCTCTGCCAGACCCCGGGCCCATAATATGGACCTCAACATTCCTCATGCCATGATCTGCTGCCTTTCGGGCAGCGGTTTCAGCCGCCCTCTGAGCAGCAAACGGAGTACCTTTCCTGGAACCCTTAAAGCCCTGAGATCCAGAACTTGCCCAAGAAACTGTATTCCCCAGTTTATCAGTTATGGTGACTATTGTATTATTAAAAGTAGACTGTACATGTACAGTACCCTCTGGCACATTTTTCTTTTCTTTTCGGCCACCTTTTCTCGGTGATGCCATATTCCTCTATCCTCCGTTTCTACTGCCTCTTCTTCTTTTTGACAATTGAGCGCCTAGGACCCTTTCGAGTACGGGCATTGGTTTTGGTACGTTGTCCATTGGCTGGAAGACCTCTACGGTGCCTCAGCCCACGATAGCTCCCAAGATCCATTAAGCGCTTGATGTTCAATGACACTTCTCTACGGAGATCTCCTTCTACTTTATACTCGGCATCGATAATCTTCCGCAGAGCAGTAATATTTTGGTCTGTTAGATCATCAGTCTTTTTATCCCTATCAACTTGCGCCTTGTCCAGAATCTGCTGGGCAGTAGTACGTCCGATACCATAAATATAGGTAAGTGCAGTCCCAAGCCTCTTATTCTTAGGCAGTTCGACACCCGCGATTCTTGCCACAGATCAACCCCCTTTATCCCTGCCGTTGTTTATGCCTTGGATTCTTACAGATTACCCTTACGACGCCCTTACGGCGGACTATTTTACAGTCCCTGCAACGGCATTTAACTGATGCTTTAACCTTCATGGCGTTCACCTCATCACTCTTTCAGACAGAGATTCAATCCTGATCTCTTTAAAATTCTCAGACATTACTTCAGTTTTTACTACACTGTAGTCCTAATTATGCCATTTATCGAAGACTTCGTACCTTGTATCCAGGGCCTTTAAAATAGATTCACCTAGCCCTATATACAACACGGCCTCTGGACAGATCATAGGGCGACAATTCTACAATCACCCTATCACCAGGCAATATCTTTATATAGTGCATACGCATCTTACCAGAGATATGGGCAAGTACCCTATGGCCATTTTCCAACTCAACACGAAACATCGCATTGGGTAAGGTCTCAAGTACCTTTCCTTCAACCTGGATTGCATCACCTTTAGACATCTATTTTATCCTTGGAATCTGTAAAAAGGTAATTCCATGGCCTTTCTCTTTACAAATTCTTATCAGCCCAGCTACTACCTTCTTGTTTTCAGCTTGGCTCCTCTCATAAAGCCTTCATAGTTTCTGGTAATAAGATGGGACTCAATTTGGGCCATAGTATCCATAGCCACACCAACTACAATTAAAAGAGCGGTCCCACCAAAATAAAAAGGGACATTAAATTTTGTAATCAATATACTAGGTAACACACAGATCACAGACACATATACAGCACCTATCAGAGTAATCCTCGTCAGCACTTTATCAATGTATTCTGAAGTGTTCCTTCCTGGCCTAAGACCAGGGACATAGCCACCATTTTTCTTCAAATTGTCTGCTATATCTACTGGATTGAAAGTTATAGCAGTATAGAAATAACAGAAAAAGACGATGGCTATAACATAAATCGCCTCATAATAAAAACTCCCAGGCCTCAACCCCTGGGCCATACTCTGCATCCAGGGTATCTGTATAAAATTTGCTATGGTTGCAGGGAACATGATAATAGACGAGGCAAAAATCGGTGGTATCACCCCTGCAGTATTCACCTTCAAGGGTAAATGGGTACTTTGCCCTCCATATACCTTACGCCCCACCACCCTCCTCGCATATTGAACTGGAATTCGCCTGTGGGCCTGTTCCATAAAGCAGATAAAAGCAACCACTAGGAGCATCATTAGCAAAAGGATAAGGAATAACCCCGGATGTATATCACCGGTACGTATCAGGCTGAAGGTATCTATAATGGCCGAGGGCGTCCTGGCTACAATACCGGCAAAGATGATCAGAGAAATACCATTACCGACACCCCTCTCTGTAATCTGTTCTCCAATCCACATCAGAAATATGGTCCCAGACATCAGGGTCAGAGAAGTCAACAGCAGAAAGCCTATACCTGGGTTTGCTACTACTGGAGCACCATTCGGTGCAGTCATCCTTTCAAGACCAAAGGCAATACCAAGGCCCTGGGCAAGGCTCAGAGCTACTGTGCCATATCTGGTATACTGGCTGATTTTCTTTCTACCGGCCTCGCCCTCCTTCTTTAAGGCCTCAAGCTGTGGGATAGCCACTGCAAGGAGCTCAATAATGATAGAGACGCTAATATAGGGCATTATGCCCAGAGCCAAGACAGACATTCTCCTGAGAGCCCCGCCAGAGAACATATTGAACATGCCAAATAGTGTACCCTGGACCCGGTTGAAAAAAGACGCCATGGCCGCGACGTCAATACCAGGGGTAGGAATCTGGACCCCGATCCGATATACAGCCAGCATAAGTAGCGTAAAACCAATACGTTTACGCAACTCTGGTATCTGGCCTAGATTCCCAATCCCTTCAAACACCTTATACCTCTAATCCTTTCATTTATTCCTGACCTCTGACCTCTGTCTTCTGTCTTCCGACCTCTGTCTTCTGTCTTTATGTCTCTGTAGTAATGATCTCTATCCGCCCACCAGCGGCCTCGATCTTATTCTTGGCTGTTTCACTCACTGCATGAGCACGGACTGTAACCGGTTGATCTAGATCCCCGTTACCTAATATCTTCAAAAGACGATAGCGCTTACGTACCAGACCCTCTGCCTTTACAAGGGCAAGATCCACTACTCCTTCATGCCTGATTTTTTCCAAATCGCCTAGATTCAATATGCCATAGGCCTTTTTAAAGGGATTCTTAAAACCTCTTTTAGGAAGCTGCCTGTACAGCGGCATCTGGCCACCTTCAAATCCTGAAGGGATAGCTGCACCAGACCTGGAACCCTGTCCTTTTTGACCCCTACAGGCTGTCTTCCCGTGACCTGACCCCTGCCCTCTTCCAACTCGTTTCCTTCTATGCCTGGACCCTAGATGAGGTCTTAAGGAATCCAATGTAATCATATAAAAACTCCTCAAATGCTCTATTAATCAAACTGCCACCATATTTAGGACTGTACAGTCCCTTAGTGGTGAGGAACTCGCAAATAAACAGCCCAAATCTCTAGTGAACTCCGGACGGTTACCTTATTTCTAATTCGCCAAAGGCAGAGGCCACAAATCTCAACTGCCACACGGGAATATCAAATAAGTTGCTAGACTTTATTTTGGTTTTTCAACCGCAGACAAAAAATGCTCTATCTTTGCATAACGCGACCATTTAGCTTTAAAGGCCGGGAAAAAGTTTACCAGTATCGGGTAAAAAAATGAACAATTACGTTTCACTGGTCCCTTCAATGAACTTTCCCCGAGCCTTTGCCCTGGTTACAGAGACATGTAAGGCCTTTAGACCTTCAAATGTGGCATGAATTACATTGTGTGGATTATTGGAACCGAGACATTTAGTCAACAAGTCCTGAACCCCCGCCGCCTCCATAACTGCACGGACTACTGCCCCAGCTATAACCCCGGTACCAGGTGAAGCAGGTTTCAACAAGACTCTGCCTGCACCAAAATGGCCTATTATTTCGTGAGGGATAGTCTTACCTACCATAGGAATCTTGATCATAGACTTACCGGCCTTCTCACGGGCCTTCCTAAGGGCCTCCGGGACTTCTTTTGCCTTTCCCATGGCAAAACCAACACTACCTGCACCATCACCTACCACGGAAAGGGCACTGAAGCTAAAACGCCTTCCACCCTTAACGACCTTGGCTACCCGGTTGATAAAGACCACCTTCTCTATCAACTCCTGTTCATTATTTACAAATCTATCCTGCAATGTCCTCTCCCTTACAGTAATTGGCCATAAAGTAACCCATTACCCCACACCTGACCTTACCAAGCAAAAACATCACAAAAATTGTAAGTTCTCAATAAGTTGGGGCATCATTTTGGGCAGCCGATTACAGGATGCTTCTTTTTTCCAATATGCTCTCGCCCCCTCACCCTGCCCTCTCCCCCAGGGGAGAGGTTTTGGGTGAGGGGAAACACTGTATTGCCATGACTTATTGAGAACTTACCAAAAATTTTGCCAACTATCTAAAAATATAAATGATTACCCTATAACAAACGGTTCAAAAATCAAGGCCGACCTCTCTTGCCGCATCAGCAAGGGCCTTAATCCTACCATGATAAAGATAACCACCACGGTCAAATCTCACGGTACTTATGCCCTTCTCCTTTGCCTTCTGTGCTATAAATCGACCAACTTCTTGAGCTACAGCCTTTTTGCCTTCCAGATCCTTCACTTTAGCCTTGATTTCAGGGGTCAAAGAAGAAGCAGCAGCAATAGTAGTACCTTGTTCATCATCAATAATCTGGACATATATATGCCTGTTACTCCGGGAAACTGCCATCCGTGGGCGCTCTAAGGTCCCTGACAAACGTTTTCGAATATGCTGTCTACGCCTTAAACGCGCCTTCAGCTTAGGACTACTATTTACCATAATTGCTTACTATACTCCCTGTCTCTCAAGAATATATCAAACTTTATGTTAGCTTTTTAGGCTGTAGGCTGTTAGTTAGATTGTACTTTTTTTATTTTAACCTAACCGCCTAATAAGCCATCTTAACTAGCAGCGGTCTTTCCTGCCTTACGGATTATCTGCTCATCTATATACCGGATCCCCTTACCCTTATAGGGTTCTGGCGGTCTAAGAGATCTGATTTTTGATGCGATAAGCCCCAGGAGCTCCTT
>JALTHV010000243.1 GCA_027004315.1 Deltaproteobacteria bacterium | reverse complement strand
GGGAAACCTTCTCAATCATTTTTAGAAAAAGCGAAAAATCACCATTTGATGTTCCAGGTATCCAGACCAAAGCAACCACAAACGACATTCTTGATGCAATTAAAGAATCAAGAGGGCGATTTGCCGAACAAGGCGCTCCAGGGGACGCCAAATAGCACGGCGGTTTTTTGCAAGGCCCTGCCCTGCAAAAAATCTGATACTCCTCCAAACTCTGTGCTCCGTTTGTTTGGCGCCCCTTATGCCGGACGTTAGCCGAAAATTGATTGACAAAAAGGAGACGAGGCAATACTTTTATCACCTAAGTTGAGCGATTTTTTCTGAAAATAGTAAGTTCTCAATAAAATCACAGTTCCCGGATGAAACTGTGAAAATACCAAGGCTGGAATACCAACCTGCCCGCCAGTGCCAGGCAAGGCAGGCGGGCTATTGCGGGAAGGCGCAAAGCTTGCAGTAACTTCCCCCCTCTCTCCTGGGGAGATGGCAGGGTGAGGGGGTTAGCTCTGTAGGAAGAGCATATTGAAAAAAGAAGCAGCCTGTGATCGGTTACCAAAATAGGAGCCCTAACTTATTGAGAAGCTACTGAAAATATATATAACTTGTTGATTTTATTAAATTTAAAAATCCATTTTTACCCAATGGGTGAAAGAACTAATTCTAATAGATTTCTGTAAATTTAAAGTAATAAGTCATTTTTGAAATCGAGAATCGCTTAAATTAGGAAATACTAAAAATTGGCATGCCTGTGGGTAACTGTTCACATTTCCTCAGAGACATGGACGGTTGCAACAGGGGTGTGAACGGTTACGATGGAGGTGTAAGGATGTCTGCCAAGATAGCGTCTATTCGGGCAATGGAGATACTCGATTCCCGTGGGAATCCTACGGTGCGCGTCTTTTTGGGACTGGACGACGGGACAACTGCTACTGCCTCGGTCCCTTCTGGTGCAAGTACTGGAGAGAATGAGGCCATAGAGTTGCGTGACGGCGATCCAGACCGTTATGCAGGAAAGGGAGTATTGCATGCAGTGGCCAATGTGAATGAGCAGATTGGGCCGGCACTTATTGGGATGGAGGTACATCAGCAGGCACTGATCGACCGGCGCATGATCGATCTGGATGGCACAGAGAACAAATCCAATCTTGGTGCCAATGCCATATTGGGCGTCTCAATGGCCGTGGCCCGTGCGGCGGCTATTTCAGCAGGGCTTCCCCTCTATCAGTATCTAGGTGGTCCTGGAGCACGGCGGATACCAGTTCCATGCATGAATATCCTCAATGGCGGAGAACATGCAGACAACAGCGTCGATATCCAGGAATTCATGGCCGTCCCCCTGGGAGCACCCAGTTTCCGTGAAGGCCTGCGCTATGTGGCAGAGACCTTTCATGTCCTCAAGGGGATTCTAAAAGATCGTGGTCTGGCGACCAGTGTCGGTGATGAGGGCGGTTTTGCTCCAAATCTAGGCAGTAACGAAGAGGCCATTGAGATAATCATCCAGGCCATTGAGAAGGCAGGCTATAGGCCTGGGGCAGATATCGCAATTGCCCTGGACAGTGCTGCCAATTCATTTTCTACTGACCTGAAGGGCCACTACGATTTTAAGTGGTCAGGGGCTGGCCCCATGCAGAGTGAGGACATAATTGCACTTTCCAGGGACTGGGTCTCAAAGTATCCAATAGTCCTGTGGGAAGATCCCCTGGCAGAAGGAGACTGGTCAGGCTTCAGGCGCTTTACCCAGGAGCTGGGCGACAGGATCGAGGTGGTGGGTGACGATATCTTTGTAACAAATATAAGATATATTGCACGTGGCATAAAAGAAGGTACTGCCAATTCATCTCTCATTAAGCTGAACCAGATCGGCACGGTGTCCGAGGCTATAGAGGCCGTACGTATGTGTCGTGATGCAGGATGGCGCTATTTTGTCTCTCACCGTTCAGGGGAGACAGAGGATCCCTTCCTGGCGGATTTTGCAGTGGCCATGGATGGGGGCCATCTCAAGAGCGGCTCTGCATGCCGGAGTGAACGCCTTGCAAAATACAACCGTCTCCTGGAGATTGAGGAAGAGCTCGGAGAGGCAGCGCTCTATTATTGGAAGTGATTTCGCTGTAACTTTCAATAAGTCCTGGCAACTTCGATGTAACCCTTCACATTCCCTGCCGGGGTGAAGGTTACTATTGAACCTATAGCTGTGCCTTTTTAAATGCCCTTATGAAGCCTTGTCTCGATCTCTCAATGACCTTGTCATCTGTGCAATATGCTATGCGGAAGTGGCCAGGTGCCCCGAAGCCCGTGCCCGGTACGGTCAATATATGCTCTTCCTGTAACATGCGAACAAATTTTATATCGTCAGGGATAGGGCTACAGGGAAAGAGATAAAAGGTCCCCTTAGGCATGATGAAGGTATAGCCGGCCTCTCTTAATATCTCTGCCAGGTGATTCCTGCGCCTCTCGTATATCCCTACATCTACGCTCGTATCTAGCACCTCTCCTATTACCCTCTGCATCAGGGCCGGGGCATTTACATAACCCAGGATCCGGTTTGCCATGGTAAGGGCCTCCAGTAAGGCGGTCTTATGAGAGGCCCTGGGATGGACTGCGACATAGCCTATACGCTCACCTGGAATAGACAGGTCCTTGGAAAAAGAGGAGGTCACTATACTGTCTGGATAGTACTTCAGGATAGGAGGCACAGAGA
>JALTHV010000242.1 GCA_027004315.1 Deltaproteobacteria bacterium | reverse complement strand
TCGATGATTCAGCCTATAGCCATGGAAGAAGGGGTGCGGTTTGCGATCCGTGAGGGTGGCAAGACAGTGGGAGCTGGAGTGGTAAGCCAGATCCTGAGCTAGAAAGTTCCATGTTATAGGGGCAGTATAGATTTACTCGTAATTATTATAGGGGGCGGCTATAGCTCATAGCTGATGTTATAATTGTTTATAGAGTTGAGGAATGAGGGATGATGATCCCGACACAGAGAATAAGGATTCGTCTCAAGGCGTACGATCACAAACAGCTTGATCAATCTGTAGGTGAGATCGTTGATACTGTAAAACGGACAGGGGCCCGTCTCGGTGGGCCAATTCCGTTGCCTACTTCTATCAGCCGCTATACTGTATTGCGTTCACCCCATGTAGATAAGAAGTCGAGGGAACAGTTTGAGATTCGTACTCATAAAAGACTGGTAGATATCTTAGAGCCCACACAGCAGACAATAGATGCCTTGATGAAGTTGGAACTGTCTGCCGGGGTAGATGTCGAAATTAAACTATAGGCAGCAGAATAGAGATAGCAGTAATGTTGAATTTAACAGGTATGATGGGCCGGAAAGTGGGGATGACCCAGTTCTTTTCGGAGGATGGACATATCGTTCCGGTTACAGTATTGGAGGTTGGTCCTTGCACTATACTCCAAAAGAAGACGGTGGAGAGGGAAGGATATAATGCGCTTCAGCTTGGTTTCTCTGTAAAACCCTTTAACAAGCTCAAACTCCCAGAGCAGGGACACGTGAAGAAAGCGGGTCTGGACCATGGCTTTCGTTACATCCGTGAGGTCTTGGTGGATGATCCGGATGCCTTTACGGTTGGCCAGGTCTTGGCATTAAAAGATGTAGAGATCCATAAGCTGGTAGATATAGTAGCTATGAGTAAGGGTTGTGGTTTTTCTGGCACAGTAAAGCGTCATGGATTTTCCAGAGGCCCTATGGGCCATGGGTCCAAGCACCACAGAGCAGTAGGTTCATCAGGGCAGAGTGCTACTCCGTCTAGGGTTATTAAGGGCAAAAAGATGCCTGGCCGTATGGGAGGGAGACGTGTTACGGTAAAAAATTCCATGGTTATAGATGTGCGGTCTGATGAGGACCTGCTGTTGGTTAAGGGGGGTATCCCTGGTGCTGTCAATCAATTAGTGTCTGTGCGGTTTAAATAGAGGAGATAGGGAAATTCATGGCAACCTTGGCAATTTATAGTGCACAGAAAGAGAAGGTCGGTGAACTTCTGGTAAGTGATGCCGTCTTCTCTGTAACACCCAAGGAAGGGATACTTCATGAAGTGGTCAGGTGGCAGATGGCCAAAAGACGTGCTGGTAATGCCTGTACTAAGACGCGGGCTGAGGTCAGCGGAGGTGGTAGCAAGCCCTTTCGTCAGAAAGGAACCGGCCGTGCCCGTGCAGGGAGTAATACATCGCCGGTAGGGAGACGGGGTGGTGTGGCATTTGGTCCAAAGCCAAGGGATTATAGCTATAGTGTGCCTAAAAAGGTCCGCCGTCTGGCGTTGAGGATGGCACTTAGTACAAAAAGAGAGGGAGATCGCCTCTTGGTCCTCAGGGATTTTGGTCTGGATCGAATCAAGACCAAGGATATGAAGGCCCTGCTTGACCGTTTTGATATAAAGAAGGCCTTAATAGTGATAGATACACCGGATCAGCTCTTGGAGCTGTCTGCCCGCAATATTCCTCATGTCAAGATCTTGTCTCAAAGGGGTCTTAATGTATATGATCTGCTGAAGTATGAGTATGTAATAGTCCATGAGGCTGCTGTTGGGTTGATCGAGGAGAGGCTGCAGCCATGAAGGACATGTATTCAGTGATAAAGATACCCTTGATTACTGAGAAGGCTACTTTGCAGAAAAAGGCAGATCAGTTGGTCTTTGAGGTGGATCCTAAGGCCAATAAGATCGAGATAAAGAATGCGGCGGAGAAGATCTTTAAGGTGAAGGTGCAGTCGGTTCAGACTATTAGGGTAAAGGGAAAACCCAAGAGGGTCGGCCGGTTTTTAGGAAGACGTCCTGATAGTAAAAAGGCCATAGTACGGATATATCCCGGGCAAAATATAGAATTTTTTGAAGGTGTATAATGCCAATTAAGAAATATAGACCGACATCTTCGGCCAGACGTGGCATGACTGTGCTTATAGATCCAGAAATCAGTGGCAAGGCGCCAGAGAAGCCATTACTTAAACCGCTGACGCGAGGAGGTGGCAGGAATTCTTATGGAAGGGTTACTGTCAGGCATAGAGGTGGCGGACACAAGCGTAGGTATAGGACTGTAGATTTTCATAGGGATAAATTTGGCATACCGGCAAAGGTGGCTGCTATCGAGTACGATCCTAACAGGTCTGCCAGGATTGCTCTCTTGCATTATCTGGATGGTGAAAAGAGATATATCTTGGCCCCATTGGGTATCAAGGTGGGTGAGTTGATTACATCTGAAGATATAACAGATGTACGTACTGGAAATTCTATGATGTTAAAGAATATGCCTCTAGGTACCTTGGTGCACAATGTAGAGATGCGTCCGGGGAAGGGAGGGCAGATAGTAAGAAGTGCCGGTAGCTCAGCCCAGGTAATGGCCAAGGAAGGTAAATACGTACAGCTTCGACTCCCCAGCGGTGAAGTGAGGATGTTTCTCAATACCTGCCGGGCCACGATTGGCCAGGTAGGAAATTTTGAGCACGGGAATATCAAATTAGGTAAGGCAGGCAGGAAGAGGTGGCTTGGGAGACGGCCTAGAGTACGTGGAGTAGCCATGAATCCCGTTGACCATCCTATGGGTGGTGGTGAGGGGAAGTCTTCTGGTGGCAGGCATCCGTGTAGCCCATGGGGAATGCCTGCAAAGGGATATCGAACTAGAAAGAAGAAGCCTAGTGATGCCCTTATAGTACGACGGAGGCAAAAGAGGTAGTATCGTCTCAATAGATAGAGTGTAACTGTTCATATTCCCTCCGGCCAACGGTAGCCTTTTCAGAGTTTCAGGGGCATCGCTTGATGCACGAGATCAGGGCCTCTGTCTATTAATCCGCACTGAAACCCTGAAAAATGCTATCACTGGCCGGGGACGTAAATGGTTACAACAGGAGGGGTGTGAATGGTTACGATGGAATTATTGAAGAGGAGAAAAAGTTGTCAAGGTCTGTAAAAAAAGGCCCTTTTGTGGATGATCACCTGATGAAAAAGGTGCTCAAGGTCAGAGAGACTAATGACAGGCGTGTCATCAAGACGTGGTCTAGGCGTTCTATGGTCGTGCCTGATATGGTTGGGCTCACTTTTGCGGTGCATAATGGTCGAAAATTTATTCCAGTATTTGTTACTGAGAATATGGTCGGGCACAAACTTGGTGAATTTTCGCCTAGCCGTACCTTTTATGGGCATACTTCTGACAAAAAAACCAAGGTTCGCAAGAAGGCGTAAGGGGGCGTTGCACTGATGGAAACTAGGGCGGTGGCCAAATATCTGAGGATTTCTCCGTCAAAGGCCCGGATTGTGGCTGATGCTCTGCGGGGTAAACCTGTGGGAGAGGCTCTGCAGACCTTGAATATTATGCCAAAGAAGGCGGCCAGGATGATAAAGAAAGTTCTTGAATCTGTTTTGGCCAATGCAGATCAGAACTCGAATATCGATGTAGATATTCTCTACATAAAGAAAATAACAGTGGATCAAGGCCCTCAGCTAAAGAGAATTCATCCCAGGGCCATGGGTAGAGCATATAGGATACGGCATTATTTTTCACATATAACGATAGTGCTGGATGAGGGATAGTATGGGTAGAAAGATCAGGAGGGTATTTTGGGACAAAAAGTAAATCCGGTCGGGCTCAGACTACAAATAACGCGTACATGGGAGTCACGCTGGTTTGCTGAGAAGGAATATCCCGCATTTATTCTTGAGGATTACAAAGTCAGGAAATTTATTAAGGATCGGGTTTACCGTGCAGGAATATCTAAGATTGAGATAGAAAGAGCTGCACAGAAGCTTCGTATCTGTATCTATACCGCACGTCCTGGGATAGTTATAGGCAAAAAAGGTGTAGAGATTGAGGCCCTGAAGCGATCTTTGGAAAAATTGATCAAACGGCGGGTACTGGTTGATATTACCGAGGTTCGGAGGCCAGAGTTAGATGCGCAGTTAGTGGCTGAGAACATTGCTAACCAGCTTGTACGTCGTATATCTTTCAGGAGAGCCATGAAAAGGGCCATCAATATGGCACGAAAGTTTGGTGCACAGGGTATAAGAATTGCGAGTGCCGGTCGCTTGGGTGGCGCTGAGATGTGTCGTACAGAGTGGTATCTCGATGGCAGAGTCCCACTGCATACTCTGCGGGCTGATATCGATTATGGCCTAGCTGAGGCAAAGACTACCTATGGCTTGATTGGTGTCAAGGTATGGGTCTTTAAGGGAGAAGTTTTACCCAAAAAAGAGTCTGAAATTACAGCAATGGGGATATAGATAGCTCAAAGCTTAAAGCTATGAGGCAACGGACATTTTGTTTTCAGTCTTGAGCTAACTCCATACTCAGGGGGTGCAAAGGGCTACTTTCTATGAAATTTATATGAATGGATACTGATAGAGCAAGTCTATGCTTAGTCCAAAAAAACTTAAATATCGTAAACAACAGAAGGGCCGTATAAGAGGAATGGCGCAGCGTGGGAATAGCTTGGCCTTTGGTGATTTTGGCCTTAAGGCAGTCAGTCGTGGCAGGATCTCGGCACAACAGATAGAGGCTGCTCGTATAGCCATTACAAGACACGTGAAGCGTCGCGGCAAGATATGGATTCGGATTTTCCCGGATAAGCCGGTATCCTCTAAACCTGCTGAGACACGAATGGGTAAGGGCAAGGGTTCAGTGGATCTGTGGGTGGCACCAGTCAAGCCTGGTAGAATGCTTTATGAGATGGAGGGCATAGATGAGGTCTCTGCCAGGGAGGCCCTGAGGCTTGCGCAACATAAATTGCCCATTTCTACTAAGATCGTTACTAGGAGTGAAATGCCGTGAGTCTTGCTGATAAACTGAGAGAACTGGGGCTGGAAGAGATTCGGCAGAAAGATAAGGATTTTCGTCAGGAGCTTTTTAATCTGCGGTTTCAACAGGCCACTCACCAGTTGGAGAATGTGATGCGGATTCGCACTGTGAGGCGGTCGATAGCCAGGGTCGAGACCGTGTTGAGAGAAAAAACTATCGGCTCTGAGGTCCAGTAATGGAAAACATAAAGGCAAATAAAAAGCTTTGTAGGACTCTTATAGGCACTGTAGCCAGCGACAAGATGGACAAGACAGTGGTTGTAACGGTTGTCCGGCGGGTCCAGCATCCAATCTATGGGAAATTTATACGTCGGTGTAAAAGGTATATGGCTCATGATTTGGAGAATAGCTGTAGGGTGGGTGATAAGATATTAATAGAAGAGAGCCGTCCTTTGAGTAGACACAAACGTTGGCTTGTTAAAGAGATCCTTGAAAGAGCTCTCTAGGAAAGGAAGGATCTGATATGATCCAGCAAGAGACATTGCTAAATGTCGCCGACAATTCGGGTGCTAGGCGCGTCTGTTGTATCTGCGTTTTGGGCGGGACTCGCAGGCGTTTTGCAACTATAGGGGATGTTATAGTTGTCTCTGTCAAAGAGGCTGTCCCAAATTCCAAAGTCAGAAAAGGGGATGTGGCTAAGGCCGTTATAGTGCGGACCAAGAAGGAGATATCCCGGGTTGATGGCTCTTGGATAAGGTTTGATGAAAACGCGGCTGTTTTGATAGATCAAAATAGAGAGCCAGTGGGTACTCGTATTTTTGGGCCTGTAGCTAGAGAACTCAGGGCAAAGCGTTTTATGAAGATAATATCGTTAGCGCCTGAGGTGCTTTAGTCTAAGGAGACCTGGCCGATGAAAGAGACAAAGACATATCTAAGAAAGAATGACCGGGTGATGATCATGGCTGGCCGAGACAGAGGAAAGGTCGGCAAGATCCTCTCTATTCTGCCTAAAAAGGGAAGGGCACTAGTTGAGGGTGCTCAGATGGTAAAACGTCATACTCGTCCAGGTCCTGGTACAGCCGGTGGAATTTTGGAGAAAGAGGCATCCATTCACTTGTCTAATTTGTTGTTGATTTGTCCTAAGTGTACAGAGACGGTACGGATATACAAGAAGGTCTTGGAAAATGGCAGTAAAGTCCGCATCTGTAAAAAATGCGGAGAGGTTATCCCGACTGAAAAGAAGTAGGTCTGGTGGAGGTATTCTAGGCATGGTCCTCTTAGAACAGAGATATAGAGAGGTAAGCGTTTCGAAGTTAATGGAGCGTTTTGGGTATAAAAATCCTTTTCAGGTGCCTAGAATCGCAAAGGTTGTCTTGAATATGGGTCTTGGTGAGGGTATTGAGAATCCTAAAATTTTGGATTCTGCCTCCAAAGAGTTGGCTTCTATATCTGGGCAAAAACCGATCATCACAAGGGCAAAGAAGTCGATTGCTGCCTTTAAGGTCAGGAAGGGGATGCCTATAGGCTGCTGTGTGACACTCAGAAGACAGCGGATGTACGATTTTCTCACAAAGATGATCAATATCGCGATCCCCCGGATCAGGGACTTTAGGGGGGTGTCGCCAAAGGCCTTTGATGGAAGGGGTAATTATACCTTAGGTATCAAGGAGCAGATCATCTTCCCAGAAATTGACTATGATAAAATAGATAAGATTAAGGGAATGAATATTACCATAGTTACTACTGCCAAGACGGACGAAGAGGCTCGCTACCTATTGGATACCTTAGGTATGCCGTTTCGTAAATAGGTATATTGAGGAGGGACTTTTGGCGAAAAAGGCGTTGATAAATAAGGCACAGAGGAAACCCAAGTTT
Organism: Deltaproteobacteria bacterium; assembly: GCA_027004315.1. Classification (GTDB taxonomy): domain Bacteria; phylum Desulfobacterota; class Dissulfuribacteria; order Dissulfuribacterales; family UBA3076; genus JALTHG01. The sequence goes on along the minus strand of JALTHV010000242.1, from coordinate 1,177 downwards.
GGTGTCCGGAAGTACAATAGGTGTCTAGTCTGTGGGCGCTCACGTGGCTTTATCAGAAAATTTGGTCTGTGTAGAATATGCTTCAGGAAGATGGCCTCTCAAGGGATAATTCCTGGAGTGACTAAAGCCAGTTGGTAGCCTTAGGCTCTATATTTTGGGGAGAGTTTAGATATGTCAATGACTGATCCTATAGCGGACATGCTTACTTCTATCCGGAATGCCAGCAAGGCGGGGCATGAACGGTTAGATATTCCTTCTTCGAATTTAAAAGTAGATCTTGCAAAACTTTTTAAGAAAGAGGGCTATATAAGCAATTTCCGTATTATCAAGGACAGACGGCAAGGGATTCTTCGGATATTTCTCAGATATTCCGATAAGCAGCCTGTTATCATCGGGTTAAGGCGTATAAGCAGGCCTGGACGTCGTGTATACTGTGGAAAGAATGAAGTCCCGGAGATACGAGGTGGGCTCGGCACGGCAGTAATTTCTACATCAAAGGGTGTTGTGACAGACGCTCAGGCCAGGCGGGATGGCATAGGTGGAGAGGTAGTCTGTGCTATTTGGTAGAAGGCGGGGGAAACGCCATAGGGCCTGTGAAAGAAAGTATTATAGGACAGATCAGGAGATTATTTCATGTCTCGAATTGGTAATAGGGCTATAGTTGTACCTCCGGAGACCAAGGTGACCATAGATGGGCGTGTTATAACTATTCAAGGCCCCAAGGGTACATTGAGTCGGGAAATACATCCCCTGACGAGTGTCGAAAGAGATGGCGATAATCTGGTGGTCAAAAAGGCCAATGATACAAGACGGGGCAACTCAATACATGGATTGACTCGGACCCTTATAGATAACATGATAACAGGTGTGACCAAAGGTTTTTCGCGTCAACTTTTGGTGATAGGAGTTGGCTATAAAGTTGATGAGAAGGACAACCATTTGGTCTTCCAGTTAGGCTATTCTCACCCGATAGATTTTCCCCTGCCTGATGGCATAAAGGCCAAGGTGGAGCGACAGAGAGAGATTCGGATAATTCTGGAAGGATGTGATAAGGAGCTCCTGGGGCTTATCGCATCAAAAATCAGATCTCTTAGACCGCCAGAACCCTATAAGGGTAAGGGGATCCGGTATATAGATGAGCAGATAATCCGTAAGGCAGGAAAGACCGCTGCTAGTT